>JAEUTU010000006.1 GCA_016786925.1 Bacteroidia bacterium | reverse complement strand
GTTACGATCAGGAAACATCCGATGTCGTTTTTGCTTTCAGAGAATCTGACTATCGACACACTTTTGATCTCTACTAATCCTCAACTGTTGGGATTACGCTATGCTAAGAATGAGGGAGATCTGAATGGAGATGGAAGGGATGAATTGTCGTATGTTGTAGAATGGGCCGATTGGTCGAATATGAATACTTGTCATATTGTATCCTTTTTAGATGGTCATTGGGAAGAATTGTATAATTTTCCGATTCGTGATTGGCAATTGCCTGATGTCCCTCAAACGTATAATAATTATGGCTTGTTCGGTTTGCAGGATAAAATGACTGTTCCCGAAACTGATAGTTTGGAGCAGATCATGAAAAAAGAGTTTGATAACTTCCCCGGACTAATAAAAAAGAAAAAGAAAAACTTCATTCAAATAGCCTATATCAGCGATGATGCGGATGTAGATACAATGATTGTTAATTTGAATGAGTCAAAAAAATGATATATCGTCCCTACGGGACTAATAAGATTGTTATTATAGATTGTTACCAATATCTGATCCCTACGGGATCGAATGAATAGAAAAAATATATGTGAGTTTTCTGTAATGCTTTTAAAACAATGAAACATTGTTTTAAATATTCGGTTCTAATATCCCTGAGGGACCTTTAAGATTATTATTAGAGATAGTTACCAATATCAGATCCGTACGGGGTTGAATGAATAGAAATACGGTTTTTTTATACTACTTTTTAAGCTAAAGAAATTTGTCTGAAGTGTTTGATCCTAAAGTCCCGTAGGGACGCACTATCGTTAGTAATATGTTAAATTGAAAGCATCAGTCCCGTAGAGACGATATATAATATTAATGATCAACCAAATTGTTTGTTTTAGATTCATTTGAAAATTGTAATATTGAATGCTTAATTAATAATTCATTATGGCTAATACCTATACACAAATTCATTTGCATTTTGTTTTTGCGGTTAAATACAGACAAGCTGTTATTAGCAAAGCTTGGAGAGATGAATTGTATAAATATATTACAGGTATTGTTCAGAATAACGGTCATAAATTATTGATAATAAATGGGGTGGAAGATCATGTACACATGCTTGTAGGAATGCGACCGGTGCAGTCGGTTTCAGATCTTATGCAAGACGTGAAAGCTAGTTCATCAAAATGGATCAATGAAAGAAGGTTGATAAAAAGTAAATTTGAATGGCAGGCAGGCTATGGTGCTTTTTCTTATTCATCATCAGATCTTGCTAATGTTATTTCTTATATAAATGCTCAGGAAGAGCATCATAAAAAAGACTACATTTAAGGATGAATACAATAAGCTTTTAACTGAATTTAAAGTTGCTTTTGACGATAAATATGTTTTTGACGATTTAATTTAGGATCATGAATTTTCATTTACAATTTACAATCCCTGCATTTCAGCAAAAGTTGAGCTATGAGCAGAAGAGTATGCTCATGGGTTCTTGCTTTGCGGAGAATATTGGAGAAAAAATGCAGGAGCATAAATTCAATTGTTTGATCAATCCGCATGGTGTATTGTACAATCCAACAAGCATCGCACAGGCATTAACAAGATATTTGAATGACGCCTCTCTGAAGGAAGAGGAGTTATTTTATGCCCATGAGCAATGGAACAGTTGGGAGCATCATAGTCGTTATTCAGATGCGGATAAAGTGCAATGCATTGCAAAGATCAATCAGGAGATATCTGCGGCACATACATATTTAAAAGAAGCGCAATGGTTGTTCATCACCTTCGGTTCTTCATTTGTGTATAAACGAAAAGATACGGGCAACTATGTTGGTAATTGCCATAAAGTACCTGCTTCACAATTTGAAAAAGAGCTGTTGACGACTGAGGCCATTGTACAAGAATACAGCGAATTGATCCTTCAGTTAAAAAAGTTCAATCCAAATTTAAAGATCGTTTTTACGGTTAGTCCTGTCCGTTACATTAGAGATGGAGTGGTGGAGAATAATCGTAGCAAAGCAAATTTGATCACTGCCGTTCATGACTTAGTGGATGCTTTTGAGCATGTGTTTTATTTCCCTGCGTATGAGATCGTGATCGATGAATTGCGTGATTACCGTTTTTATAAAGAAGACCTAGTGCATCCGAATGAGATAGCGATCAATTATGTATATGAAAAGCTTGCAGAAGTATTGTTGGATGAATTCACTAAAAAGCAGCAGGAGAAGATCCTTGAATTGTTAAATGCTATGCGGCATAAGCCTTTTAACGAGCAAAGCGAAGCACATCGGAAATTCAAAGCAAACTATTTAGCCCGATGTAAAGAAATTCAAAAGGAACTTCCGGTGATCGACTTGAAAAAAGAAGAAGCGTATTTTACTTAAAAATACGCTTCTTCTTTTTTATTGGAATTTGTTTTTAGAATTTAAAACTCAAGCCTCCTGTTATGTAGGAGATGCCATAACCTACTTCACCAAATACACCAACATTTTTTGCAAAATACCAGCGTGCTCCGGCAAATAAAGAATAAGCAGGATAAGCAAAGCTATTCGCTACTTTATACGCATTTTTATTTTCCGGACGAGGATCGTTTGTTTCATAGTTATAGATACTCATACGTGCTCCAATGATCACACCTGCATACACTTCTGCTTTTTCGCTGTTTAATACATCCCAGTGATAAGCTGCACGTCCTGCTAACATCAATGATGTCCAGTTGTGTTCATAGTAGTATGAGTTCAGGTCATAAATGGAAGTATAGGTGTTTTTGTAATGAGCAGTTTGGAATCCTACATATCCTCCTACGCCAAGGTATCCCGGTCCTATACGGTCTTTCCATGGTTGTTCATAGCTCACGCTAAAAGCCGGGGTAGAGCGGTAGGTGCCGCCAATACCTCTGTAATAACGTACGCTTCCGAAACCAACACCTACATTGATAATATGAGTGTTTTCATCGAAGCATTTTCCTCCCGATCCATTGTTTTTCAGGATCAATTTTTCTTCTGATAGTCCATTTGCAAATCCCGATGCAAATAAAACCAATGATGCGATTAATGTGGTTAACGTTTTCATGGTGTTATTTTTTTACAAATGTACGAGCAAAAAAAATGCTTCCACTGATTTTGGAAGCATTTTTTGAACAATTTATCTGTTTATCAACTATTCTTTTATCCATTTTTTTGAAATGAAATCGTTATCTGTTTTTAATCGAACAAAGTAAATCCCTGCTTTTAAATAACTTAGGTCAGTTTCTAAGCTTTCGGCAGATAGATCCTTGAACTCATGTGTCAAGATGAGCTTTCCTAATAGATCGGTGATCTCAATTTTCCCATTTTGTTTCTCCAATAAATTCACATCCACATATACATGTCCATTGCTCGGATTCGGATACACATTTAGTGTTGCTTCGTTGGTAAGAATGTATTCATCTACACCTACCATCATTCCTGTTGTAAATTGTTGAAATATCTTACCACCAAAATCATTTCCGAAATTTTTGATGATCACATTGCTAGTTGCTTTCTTGAAACGTACATAACCGGCACCTTGAGCGGAGTTGGCCCACCAGCTTAATCCATCTTCTCCGCTATCCGTTAATTCAAATTCATAACATCCATCAGGTAAAGTCAGTGTGTCTTTATAGATCGTATTAGCTGTTAAATTGTTTCGTTGGTGTACGATATTTCCTGCTGAGTTTTTAAGCGTGTACTGATTTTCTCCCGGATAATTATTGCTCTTGAATTCGATCACAAAGGTAGAAGGCATAGCCGGAGGATACACATAATTTGTTGTCTTGGAATTGTTAGGAGCATATTGGTCAGCGGCCCCGTTCGGATTGCTCAAGGTAACTGTAAAGGCAGTTGCATTTCCAACCCAGTTCATGTCACCTAATTTTACTTCTGCGCTTTCCATGAATTTTAAATTTCCTGTCCAGTTATATACACTTGGCGTTGCTCCGTTTAATCCATACGTGATCGTAAGTGATGTTAAGTCTGCTGATCCTGTGTTTTTAATTCGTATCACTGGATTGTCACAGATAGGATTGTAGCGCAACCACATTTGATCTTTGCTTGGTGAAAGAATATCTTCAATTGCTGCATCCTGTGTAAAGTTTGGTGCATCATAACTTACTACCTGATCTTCGATCTGATAATAACTCCATTCTCCGTTATTCGTATATGCTTGTACATCATGGTCGAGTGTTACTGCATTGCCCGGTGTAACAAAAGGAGTTAATTCAAAATCATAGGTCCATACTTCAGCACCCGGACACCAGTTGGCTCTGTCATACACCCATGTTCCTCCTTGTGGATACAATGGATTCACATCGCAGTTGTCGCGCCAAACCAATTGAGAGAATTGTTGAGTACCATTTACTTTGTAATAATGGTATTTCGGACAAAATTCAGCACAGTTGGATGGAGTATCCATTCCATGTCCTGTTACACGAGATTTCCAGCGGGCAGTAACTGCATTAGCTGGAATAGTTGCTGTTTTAGGAATTAAATGATTTTCGATCGGATTGTTTGTATGTCCGTAATCAAATGCTCCGGTATAAATATTTTGAATGTCGATCACATCACGTGGTGGTGTTCCTTTGATCATTACAAATTTCATATCAAGTAATTCCTGCCAGTTACCCGCTGCCAAATGAACGCTGTCAGCTAATAGTGTTCTGTAATCACTTACATCAAATGTCCAGGTCCATCCGGTTCCTAAACTTAATCCATTTCCATAAGGAGTAATGTAACGGGCCAATTCATAACGGATCACTTGCGGAAATTTTTTATACCAATCGTAATAGGTAATGTGCATAGTGCTATCAGGTGTTACCCATGTAGAATCGATCGCTTGTCCTAAAGCATTGTATTGATAATTGCTATAGTATGCAGGCCAAACAATAATAGTATCTGTTGCTACACCCGGATTGTTGATCGAATCGGTGTAACTGATGATCTGCATAGGAGTATTTTGAATAGAATCGATCACCAACATCGAATCGATCTGAGTAGTAAAAACACCTTGCTCAAAGACTATGTTTGGTCGGGTATATGTTTGCTGAAACTGTGTGATGAGATCGCTTGAATTTTTTAAAGGATTATCCACCGAATTAAGAATGGCTGTTGAATGATTTCCCGGTGCGATGTCTACGGCAGTAGCATAATTCCCATCATTGAATTGATAATGCACAGCTAAATTATAGTAGTTGGGATGTGTTGTTGAAATACCATTGTTCATTAAACCTTGAATGGCTGTTTGATCTAATTCGGAATTGAATACCATAAAATCATCCATCTTGCCTTCATAGGTTTGTGAGCCATTCCAATTTCCTTTTCCTATTCTGAATTTTTTAATATTCTTCATGGATTTGCTTTTTCCTGTACCACTGAACCAAAGATTTCCATTCAAATAGATCTTCATGGAACCTGTCACTTTATTTTTTGTAAATGTCCAATAATTCCACTGGCCTTCAATTTCGGCAGTAGTAGCTGTTTTGCTGATGCGGTCATACGAAGTGGAGCTAAATCCTGCATCCCAATATACTTTGCTATCCGACCAAGGCATGTGTGCATTTAGAATTCTGTTTCCTAATGAGTCAACTGCTTCAAAGCAGCTTCCATCCTGTGGTTGATATTGAGGTGTTCCGTATGCCCAATAAGCAACTGTAACAAATGAATCGATCGAAACAAGCGTGTTGTTCAAGGGGATATCAACATAGCCAGTTGTATGAAAGGAAGCAACTCTATCAGCTCCTGCGTTGAATAATCCTGAATGATAAGTGGTATTCGTGGAAGCAACAATGTTATCTGTTCCTGCTTGTGTATTGTCGTAGGTAAGTTCTATCAATAAATTGGATGTTCCATCCCAGTTAAAAGGTGTTGTTAATTGCAAGCTGTTCCATCCTGTTGAACTAAAATTGGTGTTTTGGGAATATACAGTAGTGAAGCCTGTTGAATTGAATGTAGCTTGTGTTAATGAATCTAGTGTTACTTGCTTGATCCTGATTGTAAGATCACTCATCGAACTTCCCAATGTTTGTAAAAAGAATTGAAGTCCGGTAATGTTTCCTGCACTCATTCCTGCAGCAGACATTTCACTTGCTTTCCATAAAAATTGTGTGCGTGATACAGGATTTGCGGTTCCGAATGGAAGAGTACTATTCACATTTCCGCTGCCAACAGTATATGTGTTTAGTGAAGTGGTGTCTGTATGATTAGCGTAATATTGCCAGCTTGGATGATACGAGTAGGATGGTGTATTCATGAATTGAATACTGTCCGGACTGTTACCATTAACGGTATAGGTTGGTTGATGAATGAGTGTTGAGTCTAGCAATCCGGTGTTTTTATATAGATACGTATAAGTCAAATAATCCCATTCACCGCAAGCCGGACTTTGAGCAGGATTACATTTTAAGGTGTACTGCATCAGTATCTTTTCAAAACGGACTGTGTCGCTCGGGAAAACAAACCAGGCATCCTGTGGTGATCCAAAAGTGAATGTTTGTACCGTAATAGTATCTCCCGTTTGGGCAACTGCCGCTTGAAAACTTAATAATGTTATGAATGTGTAAAATAGTTTCTTCATTGGGTTTAATTTATTTGTTTCAAAAATAAACTTTCGCTTCATTTTGCTGTTTTCAAAATGCAGATATTATTAGTAATTGTTAAGCTGTTTTTATCTTTAATTATTGTGTAACTTTACAGTTATTAAAAAAGAGTAAATATGAATATCGGAATAGTTTGTTACCCAACTTTTGGTGGAAGTGGTGTGGTTGCCACAGAATTAGGAAAAGCATTGGCGCAGGAAGGTCATAAGGTGCATTTTATTACTTATAGCCAGCCGGTTCGACTTGATTTTTTCTCGGAGAATTTGTTCTACCATGAGGTATCTGTATCCGATTATCCATTATTCGATTATCAGCCTTATGAGCTTGTACTATCCAGTAAATTGGTGGATGTAGTAAAGTATGAGAAGTTGGATCTTTTACATGTTCATTATGCTATTCCACATGCTTCGGCAGCTTATATGGCGAAACAGATATTGGCTTCTCAAGGAATCAATATTCCATTTATCACTACATTACACGGAACCGATATTACATTGGTAGGTAAGGATCCATCCTTTGAACCAGTTATTACCTTTGCGATCAATAATAGCGATGCAGTAACTGCTGTTTCAGAAAGTCTAAGACAGGATACGATCAAAAATTTCCCGAATGTAAAAAAGGATATCAAAGTGATCCCGAACTTTATTTGTTTGGATGATTTCAAATTCGATAATCTGCAATGTCATAAAAAAATGTATGCTCCCAATGGAGAACGATTGTTGATCCATGTTTCGAATTTCCGGAAAGTAAAACGTGTGGACGATGTATTGAGAGTGTTTGATCGAGTACGAAAAGAAGTGCCTTCCAAATTGATCTTGATCGGTGATGGTCCGGAACGTGCCAATATTGAAAAATTATGTCGTGAATTGAATACTTGTGATGATATTAAATCTTTAGGTAAGATCGTTAATCCGGAGCAGGTATTAGCAATAGCTGATCTGTTCTTGTTGCCATCGGAGACCGAAAGTTTTGGTTTAGCTGCATTGGAAGCCATGGCAAGTAGAGTGCCTGTCATATCAACCAATTCGGGAGGTTTGCCCGAAGTGAATGTGCATGGTGTGAGTGGTTATATGAGTAATGTTGGGGATGTAGAGGATATGGCAAAAAATGCTATCCGTATATTAATTGATGATAACACCTTGAATCAATTTAAAGAAAACGCTTATCAGCAAGCCAAACAATTTGATATCGAAAAGATCTTGCCGATGTATGAGAAGTTGTATAAAGATGTTATAGATAAAAAGTGATTTTCTAGAAAAGAAATAACATTATCATTGCCAAAATGAAGCATAGGGCTACACCTAGCAAAAGTCCAATCAACTTGCCACCTGTTCTGTAGTTGCCTCCTTCATTCAGAAAATCCTGAATGATCATATTAAGTTTCTTGAAAAAATTACCCACCCGCTTTTTTGGCTTTGTAATTAGCGTCTGTAAGTAGTTTTAGCACTTTGTCGCGGTGATCACCTTGGATCAGGATCTCTTCGTTTTTTACACTTCCACCTACGCCACATTTCTGTTTGAGCATTTTTCCTAATGCTTCCAGATCAGCTTCATTTCCAATGAAGCCATTTACGCGTGTGATCAGTTTCCCACCTCCGATACGATCTAAAAATATTTTTAAATTTTGCTGCTGAGGTGGTAGTGATTCCATTTGTTCCTCATCTTCGTTATTGAATTCAAAACTTTTATTCGTAGAATATACGAAGCCGTCTTTGTCGTTATTTTTTTTACTCATAGTTCAATAGTTTACTTTGGTATGATCACGTTTAAAGATGAAGGAGCAACTTTTATAAGAATCTCATTCCCGATCTCTATGGGTTCTCCATCAATGTGTGCGATGGTGCTGGGTTGTTTTACCTTCACTTCTTTTGCTTTAATGATCTCCAGGTGTGCTGATTCATGCAAACTGCCTTTGAATAATTTATAACCAATGGATAAGGCACTCATGAATTTAAAATTTTTCAAAATCGCAATATCCATGATCCCATCCGATATGTCGGCTGTTGGAGCAATGTAAGCATTGTTTCCCCATTGCGATCCATTAGCGAAGCTGATCAAAAAGGCTTCAGGGTAAATTGTTTTGCCATCAATTTCCAATTCATATTTGCGTGCTTTGTATTTAGGGAATTCACGCATAATTACTTTTAAATAAGAGGAGAAGCCACGTTTACCAAACTTTGCAAACTCCCATCCAATATGGGCATCAAAACCAATCCCCGCCACATTAACAAATGTTTCATCATTAAAACGGATGCTGTCAACAGTAGTGATAATTCCGGAATTGATCACCTCCATTGCTTTCTTTAAGTCGATCGGTATTTTTAAATGTCTTGCCAATCCGTTTCCTGAACCTGCCGGGATGATCGCCATTGCTGTTTTTGTGCCGATTAGTCCTTTGGCTGTTTCATTCACAGATCCATCACCACCAACTGCCACTACAATATCAAAACTTCGTGAAGCTGCATCTCTGGCGAGTTCAGTAGCATGCTTTGCGGCTTTGGTATATTGTATCTCGTATTCAAAAAGGGTTCTGTCAAGAAGTTGATCGATCAGCTTCTCAATAACTTTTTGTCGTCCTATTCCTGAAATAGGATTTACAATGAAGCATATTTTCTTTTTTGAGTTCAAGAGGCTTGTTTTTAGTGCGCGGTCATTTTATTGTTGATCAAACTTTGCTCATAGGTTTGTATCATGGCTTTGATCTTGTCTTCCATTTTACGGAGCATTTGTTTTTCTGTTGCTCTCAGGTCCTTTTTTAGCGTACTATCTTTTTGATAGTTATATAAGGCTAATGAATTTGTCCCATCAAATTCCAAAACATACGAGCCCTCTATGAGCTGATAAAAATTGTTGTTATAGGTTAAGCTGGGCTGCTTCTTAAGGGAATCAAGACTATTATGCCCAAAGGCGAAATACTTTTTAGGATAACCCACATAGTCGAGAACGGTAGGCATGATATCAAGCTGTTGTGTAACAGTGGAGTCGATCCCTTTTAGATCACTATTGGCTTTATAATAAACGATAGGTATAGCGTGACTGCCAATTAAATTGGAGTAGAAGGCATCTCCGGAAATGCCGGTATGATCTGCACAAAGCACAAAGAGGGTGTTGTTGTACCAAGGCATCTGTTTAGCTGTTTCAAAAAATCGTCTTAATGAATAATCGGTATACGCCACACTTTTTAAAATGGGCAAGTCGCCTTCTTTGAATTTGCCTTCATACTTCTTTGGTACTTCAAAAGGATGATGGGAGGAAAGAGTAAAAAGAGTGGAGAAAAAAGGTTGCGGCATTTCATTCGATCTTTTAGCCACATACTGCATAAATTCTTCATCCCATATTCCCCAGTTGCCATCATAATCACTTTCATCATTATATTCTTTTCTGCCATAGTATTGCTCATAACCTGCCAAGCGGGCAAAAGCATCAAATCCCATAGTGCCATTGGTGCCTCCATGAAAAAAAGCGGTGCGGTATCCTTCCGATCTTAATGTGGAGGCCAGACTGTTCATACTATTACTTCCATAAGGAGAAGTGATGTAGGCTTCATCCATCCATGTAGGAATGCTGGCGATGATAGCCGGAACTCCTTCAATGGATTTTTTTCCGTTGGAAAAAGCATTCGGGAAGACCAGACTTTCCGACATCAAAGAGTCAAGAAAAGGGGTAAATCCTTTTTGACGATGGTTAATGGATCCAATGTATTCCTTTGAAAAACTCTCTAAAATAATCAGGAATACATTCATTTTCTTGAATTCTTTGCTTTCTGCCGGATGGATCGGGGAATAGTGTTTTATGAGATCCAGTTCATTTGCATAGTAATTGTGCGGCTCAATGGTTTTCAGGTCGAGGGTTTTCAGGATGGAAAATGGTGTACTGATCACCAGTGGCACATTCTGGGAGCTGGTATATTGAGCGGCATCCACCGCATTGATCGGCTTTAATTGAAAACCGCCACGGTAAATAAGTATGGCAAGGGGTATTCCGGCAATAAATACAACTGTTTGAATGAGGAATTCCCTTTTTGACCATTTGGCTATTTCTACCTCTACTTTCCCATAAAAGCGGATCAGAAGGTAGCTCAATCCCAACCAGATCAGAAAAACATACCAATAATCTGTAAAAAAGGTCGGAATGAGTTCAAACAGGTCATTCCCGATCTCCCCGCCAAAAAAATGAAAAACATCGGCAGTGGTTCGTTTTAGTGTGAATGGGAAATAAACCAGGTCAACACAATTGGCCAATATTCCTATGCTGTTTGGGATAATAAAAAGCCATTTCAGGAACAATTGATAGCCTTTTTTATATCTGAAGGGGAAAGGCAAAAGCCATAGTAGGATAAATAAACTGTTAAGCAGTATGAGAACCGACAGGTCGAATTTGACAGCAACGACAAAAATGTACAAAAGCTCCCCAATTCCTAACTCCTGAAAGTGATGCTGGTTAAAAAGATAGAAGAGGAGACGGCATACCTCATAAACAAAGAGCAGAAGGAGTAATTTCCTTCCCAATTCACGTGGATGTTGATGCCATTTTTCCATTGCCTGCAAAGCTAGCAAAATCTACCTGCATTTTGGAAGGTGAAGGGGAAGGATGGGGGCTGAAAAAAATATTTTACAAAATTTTAACATTTTTTTGCATTGTATCAAAAAATAAATATACATTTGCGCAAATTTTAATTAAAATCACAAACAAAAAAATGAAAAAAGTATTTACATTAGTTGCTGTAGCTACATTATCTTTAGTAGCTTGCGGACCGTCAGCTGAAGAAAAAGCTGCTGCTGAAAAAGCAAAACAAGATTCAATCCAAGCGTACAATGATGCAGAAGCTGCAAAAGCTGCTGCTGAACAACAACGTATCGCTGACTCAACTGCTGCTGCTGCTGCTGAAGCTGAAGCTAAGCGTGTTGCTGACTCTACTGCTGCTGCTGAAGCTGCAAAACCAGGTAAAAAGAAATAATTTTCTTTTCATCGAGAAAAAAAGGAGCGAATCATTCGCTCTTTTTTTTGCCTTTTATCAAGCCTTTTCATCACTTATCCTATTTTCAACCCCTTATTATAGTTAAAAGATGTTATTTGTATCTTTTTAGATACAAAATCGTTATACTTTTGGTCAAATTCAATTTATGCGTAAAGTTTTATTCGTACTCTGTTTCCTTGTTACTCTAAGCTCTTTTGCTCAAAAAATGAGCATTTCGGGAACAGTGCAGGATACTATAGCAAAAGTACCACTTAAAAATGCGGTAGCTATGGCGGTCAGGATCAAAGATTCTGTTCTTGTGTCATTTGCCCGTACCGATGCCAATGGTCGTTTTGAGCTAAAAGGTCTGAAGATCGACACCGTTCAGGTAATCGTCTCTAATCCGGCCTTTGGCGACCAATACTACTACGTGTTTGGAAGTCAGGCGAATCATGAATTCGACTTTGGAAAGATCATCCTGCCACCTAAAACGCAGCAATTGAACGAGGTGGTGATCTATGCCTTTAAAGATCCTGTCTATTATAAAGGTGATACCTTGGTGTATTCGGCCGACTCATTTAAAGTGAAGCCAAATGCTACGGTGGAGGATCTATTAAAGAAATTACCCGGCATTAAGGTCGATGCACAAGGCAAGATCACCTCTCAGGGAAAAGAGATCAGTCAGGTATTGGTGGATGGAGATGAATTTTTTGGCTCTGATCCAACAGTAGCCACCCGTAATTTGGCAGCTACCGGAGTTGAATCGGTGCAGGTGTACGAGAAAAAGGATGAAAATGCCACCGAAGGGGGGACAGAAACGGTGCAGGTGATGAATCTGAAATTGAAGGATGAAGCCAAAAAAGGCTACTTCGGTAAGATCTCGGGTGCATCCGATTTTCAAAAGTATCACGAAGGGGAGATATTGGCCAATCGCTTTAACAAACAGCAGAAAGTCTCCTTTTTTGCATTGGGAAGTAATACTCCCCGCTCCTCATTCGACTGGGGCGATGTATATAAATATGGTTTGGATAATGAAATGAACATGATGACCAATGATGAGGGCGACACATACTGGTATGGGAATAGTGGAGCGCAAGGAGTTCCTCAGTCGTTCAAATCCGGATTCTACTATGCCGACAGGTTGGGCAAAAAAACAAAGCTGAATTTAAACTACACTTATAATAATAATAGTCTTAATGCGAATTCGGCCACACGCTCTCAGTACTTTTTAAGTGATACCAGCTATGTAACGGAGAATGAATCCTTCAGTTCTCAAAAAACAGAATCGCATACCGTAAATTTTGGAATCGTTCAAACGATCGATTCACTGACCGATCTGGAAATTAGACCAAAGTTGGTGATCAATTCAACCAACACGAAGAGCATTACTGATAATTTATTTAAAACATCTACCGATTCACTTACCCGTGAAAATGAAGTAGAGAATACAAACAAGGCAAAAGGTTTCGACTTGAGTGCCAATGCAAAACTGACCAAGCGTTTTAAAAAGAAAGATCGTTTTTTGTTGCTCAATTATTCCTTCAATCAGAAGGAGGACGATGCTGAAGGGGTTCTGAAATCCTATAATACATACTATTCAGGTTTTATACTACCCAACGATACGGTAAATCAGAAAAAAGAAAACAGGAGTGACAGGCAAGTGCATAATGCCAAACTTACTTTTACAGAGCCTTTGACTAAAAAGATAAAAGTAGAACTCGAGTATGTATTCAATTACAATAACAGTTTGCAAAATAAAAAAGCATTGAACTTTTTTAATGGAGAGTATTCTGTAAATGACTCCGTGTTCAGTAATAATTTTGAAAATATGCAATTGTTCAACAGAGCGGGTTTAAAGTTTATTTACGAAACTAAGAAAATTCGCTTTGCCATTGGATCCAGAGCACAACAAACGGAATTGAACAGTCATAATCTTATTTCAGAAGGGAAAGTAAAATACACGGGCAGTGCAATACTTCCTTTTCTTTCTTATATGTATCGCTTCAGTGAGAATAGTCGATATAATTTTGCATACTATACTTTTGCGAACCAACCAACCATCAATCAATTACAGCCGGTGCAGGATAATACCAATCCTAATCGTGTGATTGTTGGTAATACGGCATTAAAACCTAGCTATAATAATCACTTTGAAATGAGTTACAATGTTTACAAACCGATTAGCGGCAGATATGTTTGGGCGAATGTGAATTTTGATCTGGTGAATAATGCATTTGCCAATTCTTCCAATTTTGATAGTATCGGTAGAACCGTTTCTCAAACGATCAATGTAGATGGGAATTATAATGGTAACTTTTATATGGGGGCGGGCTTGCCGGTTTTAGGAGGATTGATCAAGTTTGATCCGAATGCATATGGAAATTATAATAACTACAGCAATTTTGTAAATGGTGTTGAGAATAAAACACAAGCTTCCAGTTTGAATGTTGGATTAGATATCAGTTTGCAAACCGATTCGATCGAGTTTAGTATTGGGGGGAATTACAACTGGAATCAAACACAATCGAGTTTAAATCCGAATTCCAATAAACCCTATTCAAGTCAGTTTTTGAGTGCAAGTTTCAGATGGATATTGCCTTTGAAATTTGTATTGGAGACAGATGCACAGTACACGATCAATAGTCAGCGTACACAAGGTTATAACATCAATTATGTGATCTGGAATGCAAAATTGAGTAAAGCATTTTTGAAAAATGAAAATTTGATCCTTGCTTTTGAGGCAAATGATATGTTGAATCAGAACATTAGCACAAACCGTTCTATACAGGATAATAGTATAACGGATACTAAGACCAATGTGATCAGCCGATATTTTTTATTAAGAGCAACGTTTAAATTTAACAGTACTAAAACAAAAGAAACAGATGATTATGGATGGTAAAAAACGAATTGTGCTTTTCCTGTTCTGTGTTTTTGTTGTTGGACTAAAAGCACAGATCACACAAGGGAAGATCATTTACGAGCGCAAAACAAATTTGTATAAAAAGTACAAGGATGATGATGTGAAAGAGTGGTTGCGTGAAGAGGATAAGAATAAGGTTGATGTGTTTGAGTTGTATTTTACCGATTCGAGTTCGGTATTCAAGCCGCAGGATAGCGATCTGAAAGAGCGTATGAGTTGGGCAACAAGTAAAAATGTGGTGTATCAGGAATATGCACAGAATAAACGCTTGACGATAAAAAGTTTATGGGGAGAAAAAATGTATGTGGAAGATACATTGTATAAACGCGAATGGAAGATCACCGATAGTAAACGGGTAATCAGTGGATACAATTGTAGAAAAGCTATTTGGCAAGCAAATGATAGCACACGTATTTATGCCTGGTATTGCGAGGAAATTGTGCCGAGTATTGGCCCTGAAAGTTTTTATGGTTTGCCGGGAGCCATATTGGGTTTAGCGACAGAGGATGGAGGAGTGATCTACTTTGCTAAAACAATAGAAGTGTCGAAGCCATCTATGGATGCAGTTATACCGAAAAAAGGGAAAAATAAGATCTATACATCAGCCGAGTTAAAAACAAAACTGGAAAAAGATTTTGGTAAGAATCCATGGGGAAAAGCCATGATCAAAGAAGCCTTTGGGATCTGGTAGCTAATTTTTTGCTATACCGAAATAGAAACTTGCAATTGCCCACCGAAACCCAATTCAACTATTTTTTGTAGTGTTGATAATCGTACTTCCTTGATGTTATTTTCAATTTTTGAAATATAGGATTTTGTTGTTCCGCATTTTAAGGCTAATTCTTCTTGTGTAAGACCTTTTTCCAATCGAGCTTCCTGGATAAGAGCTCCAAGCTTAAATGATTCGAAGCCGGCTTCTAATTTTTCACGTTTAGGTGTGCCGCGTTTACCGTAGTGTTTTTCTTTTAGTTGCTCCAGGGTACTTAATTTATTCTTTTTCATTTTCATATTCTTTCTTATTCATCAATGCCTTTTGAATCTCATTGGAAGGTGTTTTTTGACTCTTTTTTTGAAATCCATGCAAGACCACAATGATCTTTTCTTTTTCAAAAAAGCAGAAGATCCTAAAAATGTCCGTCCCTTGTTGTACTCTTATCTCATATAATCCATCAGTCCCGGAAAGATGTTTTAAATACGTTTCAGGAACCTTAGGAAGTGTTTCTATTAATTGCAAGGTCTAGATGATCTTGTCTTTCACCTTTTGTTTTTGCCCTGCAAAAAATAGATCAAAATCATTTTTGTAAAAAAGAACCGATCTGTATTTTTTGTGTTTTACCTGCATACAAATATAATAAAAGTTTCACTAAAGGGCAACTTTTTAAAATCAGGAGATGTAAGATTTTTGAATGATCTGTATTTTTTTTAATAGTGTAAAAGTTTCCGGACAGTCAGTATTTTCAATTTTTACATTGAAAAACAACTGCCCGAAAACTTATGAAAAACCAGGGCTTATTGTTTTCCACTCAATAGCAGCAGCTCATTAATTTCCACTACTGTATTGTATCGTTTGATACCCTCTTTGTCGGTATAGGTATTGTGTACCAGTTTGCCTTCAATGGCTACTTCTGAACCTTTGCTGAGGTGTTTCTCTACGATCTCTGCGGTTTTTCCCCAAGCAGTAAGGTTGTGCCATTGTGTTTCTGTTACACGTTCGCCTTTTGCGTTCTTGTAGGTTTCATTTGTTGCGATCGAAAATTTTGCTAATTTTTTACCGCCTTCTAATTCTTTGATCTCAGGATTCATTCCCAAATTTCCAATTAATTGTACTTTGTTTCTTAATGCATTCATAATGTCCGATTTTTAATTTTTTGATTTTTTTGGTTTGCATCAAACGTGAGAGCGCTCTACTTTTGGTTTGACGATGCAAAGATGGGATAGGTCGGCTTGATTAATCGGTTGGTAAGCATTTATAATCGGATATAAACGTTTATAAACGTTTAGTTTTTTTAAACGGATAATTGTTAAATCAAATAAAATCAATCAATTCAGCGGTTTATGAGTAAAACATGTTTGGAATGTGAAGAAGAAATAAAAGGCAGAGCAGATAAAAAATTTTGCTCCGATCAATGCCGGAATGCCTATAACAATAAATTAAAAAGTGGCACTTCCGATTATGTGCGTAACGTAAATAATGCACTTAAAAAGAATAGAAAGATCCTTCAGGAGTTATTGCCGGAAGCTACCTGCAAAACAACCCGCTCTAAATTATTACAAAAAGGTTTTGATTTTAATTTTATGACCAGTTCATACACCAACAGAAAAAATGCAACCTATTACTTCTGTTATGAATATGGCTATTTACCTCTTGAGAATGATCTTTGCTTTTTGGTCAGACGAAAAGAGTATATGGATAATTAATTTTTTTATTGAGGCAAGGAAACATTATCGGTTAAGAACCGGTATGTTTTTAGTAATGACTCGAATTTTTTAATATTCTTTTGTAAACCGGCATTGCTGCGTGAAGTAATGATGATCATGGCTACACCTTTCTTTTCACCAATGTAAGCCACGCGTTCAAAATTTTTATTCTCTTCATCCAGATAGTCATAGATCAATGCTGTTTTTTTTGTTTTACCCATTTTGATCGGCTTTTGTTTGATGATCTTGATCTTGGGCGCATTGGTAGTAAATTGAACGCTGTCGTATTTGATCATCACATTTACATCTTCTTTTTTGGTGCTGTCATAACTCGAAAAGGTAGTGTACATAACCGTTTCAGCATCGGCCCATGTTTCACCCTTGGGATAAAATACCGCCATTAATCCTTCCTGCAAACCACTTTCATTGTCCAATACCCAACCACTAGGTGCCGTTAAAAAATAAGAATGGTTGGGACCATATACCAAACCGGAATTATTCTTCAAACTATCCTTTTGAGCAAAAAGAAAAGCAAGGTTTAAAAAGAATAGAGTGCTAAGCAGTAGTTTTTTCATGTAACAAAGGTATCATTTAGTTTTAAAGATCAGATGATGTGTCCCATTTTTGAAGGTCTGTTTTATATATGAACATAATATTATTGTTTTATTAAGACTTGATATTCATATAGTTATATTGAGTTGCGTTTGCTCTGTATTCTGTCCTCTGTTTATAAATTTATTTGGAAGAACTTTCGAAAAATTGAATCAATTTTTCGAAGACAATGTCAAGTGAAAAACTATACATAGGGCTATTGCTTTTGGATTTTGTTTGAACTAGCATTACGGAAATTTAATTTTTATTTATCATGAAAAAACTACTTTATCTTTTTTGCATACTTTTTTGTTTGAAAAATATGCAGGCGCAAAGTTCTATTAATAATGGTGAGACAGTATGTGCTGTGGTAACATCCACAGGCCAAATAGTTTGTCAAGATATAGAGAATGCCAACTTAATAACTATATGTCAAGGGGAAGAACTTTGCTTTACAATGCCAAAGGAATTAGCCATTAATACATGGGATGTTCTAGATGGTTCTTCATGTACAGCACCTTATGTTCAAATGGATGGAACCACTTTTTGTTGTACTTATAATACTCCTGGGACTTATAACTTACATTATTTTAAAGCACAGTATACTGATCCCGACTATCTTCAGTTAGATTACATATTATCTAGCCCAACTGTTACAGTGATAGTAACTCCTGGTCCTGCAAATTGTAGTATACCACTAAACTATGATATCCCTAATGGCACTGATGCGAGCACCGCTTTTGGAGGCTTAACGACAATAACTAATGCAAATATTAGGATTAATGGCGTTTTGTTTGTGAATCAAAATTTGTCATTCAGTGGATGTAATGTAATAATGGGTACTGATGCTAAAATAATTGTTCAGAACACATTCGGTCTCAGTATTATAAATAAATCTCATCTTTATAGCTGTTGTAAAATGTGGGATGGAATAATTGTAGAAAATGGAGGTTCAGTTCGAATTGAGTCGAGTTCTGTTATTGAGGATGCAAAAAAAGCTGTTTTAGTTCAACAAGGGGCTTCCGGGGTGGTTGATGTAGCCATTTTTAATAAAAATCATACCGGAATTGAATTTTCAACTAATACTACTACACCTAATTTTTCAATTACAAGAACACTTTTTACTTGTAGAGACATTCCATTGTCAACAACACCATCATCTAATCCTAGTCTAAATTCTATTTGGACAAACATTAATACTTATACTCCTACAATTTGTAAGCATAACAATACGACAACCATTTCAGAAAAATCTGTCTATGGAATTTATGCTACTGATGTTGCCGGTTTGAATATTGGGATTGATTATTTGGCAAATTATCAAAATGCTTTTGATCAATTAAAATGTGGCATTAATCTTATAAGAACAAACGCAGTTGTATACAATAACGTTTTTCAGAATTTATTAAGTACAACCTGTTTCCTTTGTACTAATATTTATGGTATAGGAATACGAACAGCAGGAACTGCAACAGGAAATTACACTGTTACAATTGGAGGCAGCGGAACAATTTATCAGCCGAATTCTTTTAGTAATTGTTACCGAGCTATGGAGCTGAACGATTATAAAACATATACAGTAAAAAATAATGCGATTACAAACTCCAGTACTTCAACTGGTATCAATTATGGAAATGTTGGGTTGCTGATAAAACCCGCTAACGGGAATACAATAACAGTTTCCGAAAATACAGTTACCAACTGTAATAACGCTGTTTGGATTAACCGCTCAACAACAGGGAATATTAATTCTCAAGAAATAATTATAGAAAATAACACTATCACATCTAACGCAAGTGGCTTTTGTACGAATGGTGTCAATTTTAGTGATGTTTCAAATACCGGTAGTACAACACCTGTTGATAAAATAAAAATTCAATACAATACCATTACACAAGCCTACAATTGTGTAACTGCAACCAATGTAAAGAACAGCTTGGTGATACGCAGTAATACACAACTTCAGGTAAAAAACAATGGAACTGCTGTAAATGCAATCAAAATAAGCAATTGTAAAGGAGTAAAGATCCACGACAATCAAAATATCAATATTTCACCTGTTTATTCCCCTGTTAATATGACACCTGTTGGTTTTAAAGGAATTTTTATTACGGGTAGTACTGAAAACCAAATTACCTGCAATAAAATTTCAAACATGGGTGAGAGTATGACCTTTGTTGGTTCATGTATCAATAGTACATTACGTAATAATGCTTTAGACAAAGGAAACCGCGGTTTTGTATTGCGAACTAACGGAGAAGTAGGAGCACAAGGAACAGCATCCTTGCCTTGCGGCTTATGGTGGTCATCTGTTACAACAGATTTTACAGCGCATACGTATACGGAAAATACTACTACTGCAAATAATTTATCTAAATTGTTTATAAATAGTACAGGTGCTCCGGCTGGATTTACTGGTATTCCTAGTTTTAATTTAGGTACAGGAACTCCTTATTCTGTTGGACTTGGAGGGATAAACACTGCTACAGGCTCTCCAATATCTTGTGGAACAATCATAATACAAATGGCTCCAGTTGGTGGAGCAGGAACAAGTGCTATGAGTAGCACCACTACTACAAATGAAACGACCTTACTTACTTCGCTTGCTACGGATGAAAGTGCTTATCCTGTTTACGGAGAAGAACATCAGTATAGCCATAAAAAATATGCTTTTGATAAACTGGAAGCAAATGGCGCAATAAACAATGCTACACTTCAAAATTTTTATGACAGTGTGCAAGTAGAAAGCATGGGTAAATTAAAACAAGTAGATAATGCTTTAAAATTAAATGATGCTGCACTTGCATCGGCTCTCAATAGTAGTCTATTTGCTAATAATGTGGTGGAGAATAATCAAAAAGTATTCAATGCTTTGTATTTGAACTACCTGAATAACAATGAATACATGTTTACCCAAACAGAGAAAGATGAGCTTTTGGCAATTGCAGAGCAATGTCCTTTCGAGGGTGGAAATGCCGTTTGGCAAGCAAGAGTATTGTATAGCACTATTGAAAATGAGTGGATAGAGTTTATTGATAATTGTGATGCTTCTGTTCGACAAATGACTCTTGAGAATACACCTACTACTGAAACTATAATGGATAATAGATTTAAACTGTATCCCAATCCTAACAATGGACAAATGGTTTTGGAGTATACTATTGAAAAAAACGAAGAGGCCATTTTAAATATTTATGATATTGCAGGTAAGTTAATCCGCACCGATCTCATAAACAGTAATAATAAAAGTATTGCCATAAATGAAAATAGTTTGGATGGCGGAATCTATTATTATTGCATAAGTGTAAAAGGTAAATCTGTTAAATCAGATAAACTAATAATCATAAAGTAAATTTTAAATTTTTTTTGAAAAGCCTTTTTGTATCTTTACAGAAAGGCTTTTCATTTAATCAGTGTATGAATAAAATATATCATATATTAATTGTTGGATTATTTTTTTTATCTCTAGAACAAAAGGCGCAAAATTTTGTCCCCAATTGGAGTTTTGAGGATACAATTCAATGCCCCAATAGCCCTGGTCAAATAAATTTTGCTCAAAATTGGCTTAACCCAACATTATCCACTCCTGATTATTATAACTCATGTAGTGTTACTATGGGCGTTCCCATTAATTCAGATTTTCAGTATGCAAATACTGGAAATGCTTATGCAGGAATAATAGTATTGCAACTTGGAGATTTTAGTATAGAGTATTTAGAAATTGAATTACTAGATAGTTTGAAAAAAAATCACAAATACTGTCTTGAATTTTATGTCGTGTTAAATCGATCGTCTAATGTTGCTTTAGCAAAATTAGGGGCTCATTTTTCTAATTCACAAATTTCACTTCCAATAACAAATGAAATAAATGTTCCTGCTCATATTGAATCACCTCCAAATTATTATTATACAGATACTTTAAATTGGCAATTAATTTCAGGCGTTTATACTGCAAATGGAGGGGAGAAGTATTTAACACTAGGGAATTTTAATAGCATATCTACTAGTGATACAATTTATTGGGGTGCACCATTTTCTCCCTTTTCTTACTATTTTGTTGACGATATAAGTGTTATTGATTGCGACACAACCAAGCCATTTGATGAAGCAAGCATTGCTAATATATTTACACCCAATAATGATGGAATTAATGAACAATGGGTTTTGAATAATCTACCGGAAAAAACACAAGTGCAAATTTACAACCGTTGGGGAGTTTTGGTAGCAGGCATTGCACCACCATTTACCACACAAGGCACTTACAAATGGGATGGACGAACAACAAGTGGAATGCTATGCGTTGAAGGAACTTATTTTTATTTAATTTCTACTCCCGAAAAAACATACAAAGGCTTTGTGCAACTAGTAAGGTAGTACTATGTTATGAAATGTGACTGGAATTGCAATGTCCTTTAGAAGGAGGAAATGCCGTTTGGCAAGCAAGAGTGCTATACAGTACCATCGAAAATGAGTGGATAGAATTTGCTGATAACTGTAATACTGCTGTTCGACAAATGACAGTTGAGAATACTCCTACTGCCGAAACTACAATGGATAAAAGATTTAAATTGTATCCGAATCCGAATAATGGACAAATGGTTTTGGAGTATACCATTGAAGAAACAGATAATGCTGTACTTGCTATTTATGATTTAACTGGTAAAAAAATTAATACGTATATGATAAATGGCAAGAATAAATCACTTCTGGTTAATGAAGATCAATTAGAAGCTGGTATCTATTCTTATCAAATAACAATTAATGATAAATTGGTAAAAAAAGACAAATTGGTTATTATTAAATAACAATTGAAAATTCAAACATATAGAACCTTTACACTATCTTTGTGTAAAGGTTCTGTTTTTCTCATGAAAAAGATAATTCTATTTGTTATTTTTTATTCAGTATTGATTACTATTAAAGCTCAAAATTTAGTCCCAAATTGGAGTTTTGAAGACAATACTCAATGTCCCAATAGTGGTGGACAGATTAACCTTGCAAGTCCATGGTATAGCCCAAGCGCTTCAACTCCTGACTATTTCAACCAATGCGGCACAACAGGATACCAATCTTTAAATGTTTGGGGCTATCAAATTGCGAGGACTGGTTTAGCATATTCTTCAGTTTGTGTTTATGGTTCAACATCTTCATCTATTAGGGATTATATTCAAGCTCAGCTATTAGATACGCTTATTGCCGGAGAAAATTATTGTGTCAGTTTTTATGTCAGCCATGCAGGGATGAGTTCCTTTTTTAATACCTATATGCCAATTGTAATATCAGAGATCGGCATGCTTTTTTCTAACAATCCTATCACAAGTAGCAACTACCTCCCATTCCCTTATACTCCTCAAATTGTTTCTCCTACAGGAACATTTTTAAGTGATACGTTAAACTGGATGGAAATTTCCGGAATATATACAGCATTGGGTGGTGAGCGTTTTATTACCATAGGGAATTTTAAAGACGATGCAAATACGGATACATTGCATTTAATTGAAAATGGATTAGACCCACAAGGTTATTACTACATCGATGATGTAAGTGTTATTAATTGCAATGATACATTGTCATCGGTTAATGAAATTGTAAATCAATATGATTTTAAACTGTACCCAAATCCTAACAATGGACAAATGGTTTTGGAATATACTCTTGAAAAAAACGAAGAGGCAGTTTTAAATATCTATGATATTGCAGGTAAGTTAATTAGCTCCTATCTCATAAATAGTAATAATAAGAGCATTGCTATAAATGAAAATAATTTGGATGCCGGAATCTATTATTATAGTATAAGTGTAAATGGTAAATCTGTTAAATCAGATAAACTGGTAATCATAAAGTAAATTTTAAATGTCCTTTGAAAAGCCTTTTTGTATCTTTACAGAAAGGCTTTTTATGCACTTATGAAAAGAATATTCATTATTTACTATTTATTATTGATTGTTTTATATTCAAAATCACAAAACCTAGTTCCCAATGGCGATTTTGAAACTTATTCATCTTGCCCGAATGGACCTGCTCAAACAAATTTAGCTACGCCATGGTATGATCCAACTGGAGCAACTTCAGATTATTATAATTCTTGTGCCACTGCTTTATCTGGTATCGGTGTTCCTTTTCAGTCAAATGGAGCTGTAACACTTTTTCAACCTGCATTTTCTGGAAATGCATATATGGGATTATTCGCGTCACAAAATAACGCTTCAGATTACAGGGAGTATATACAAGTTAAGCTCTCTGATACATTATCATTTGGCCAATGCTATCTTGTCACATTCAATATTAACCTAATGAATCTATTAAAAAAAGGATGTAATAATGTAGGCGCTTATCTTTCAACAACAGCTATTAGCACAACAGCACCGAATGTCCTAAATTATACTCCTCAAATACTAATGTCAGGGAATTCAGCTATTACAGACACTGTTAATTGGATAAAGATATCAGGTATTTATACAGCATTAGGCGGAGAAGAGTATCTCACAATTGGAAATTTTCAGAATGATAGTAATACTACTTTTCAAATTGCAGATACAGCAAATCCTTTTGATGGTTGCTATTATTACATCGATGATGTAAGTGTTATTAATTGTAATGATACATTGTCATCGGTTAGTGAGATTGAAAATCAATATGATTTTCAATTGTATCCGAACCCCAACAATGGAAGTTTTACCGTAGAGTATGCAATAGAAGAAAACGATCAAGCTGATCTTTGTGTTTATTCTGTTGAAGGAAAAAAAATTGCTTGTTATAAGCTAAATGCGAATGATAAGAAGATCTTAATTCAGGAGAATTTATTTTCAAATGGTATGTATTTTTATCAGATACACTTAAATGGAAAAATTGCCATGCAGGATAAATTGATAATTATCAAGTGATCTAAACGAGTTATTTCTTTTCTTTTGCCATTTTCATCAACTCACATTTATCACAGGCCTGCTTTTTTTTGATACTGCCATATATTCTGTATGCCACATAAGCAACAGCTAACAAAACAATTCCATATACTGCCAGTTCTTGTATCATTTACCCTGCAAAATTACGCAAAATTATAGGCCTTTAAGTCCTTATTTTTAATAATTTTACATCCGTTAAATTGAATTCTATGATCACAGCCGAAACTCCTATCCGTTACGATAGAAAAAAATATAAAGATGATACCTTGATCGCACTTTACAAAGGTGTGTTAAAGCCTCGTATGATCGAGGAAAAGATGCTGGTGCTTTTGCGCCAGGGAAAAATTGCTAAATGGTTCAGCGGTATCGGTCAGGAAGCGGGTTCTGTTGGTATTGCCATGGCAATGGACAAGGATGAGTACATTTTGCCGATGCACCGTAATTTGGGTGTATTCACTTCACGTGGTATTCCTTTGAACCGTTTATTCTGTCAGTTTCAGGGGAAACCAAGTGGCTTTACCAAGGGGCGCGACCGCTCTTTCCACTTCGGAACTCAGGAATACAAGATCATTGGTATGATCTCCCACCTCGGTCCCCAAATGGGATTGGCCGATGGTATCGCCTTAGGAAATCTTTTAAAAGAAAATAATAAAGCAACTGTTGTTTTTACAGGTGATGGTGGTGCTTCTGAGGGTGATTTTCACGAAGCATTGAATGTGGCTGCCGTTTGGGATCTGCCGGTTATTTTTACAGTTGAGAACAACGGGTACGGCTTATCTACGCCAAGTAATGAGCAATTCCGTTGCAAACAATTCATTGATAAAGGAATTGGTTACGGAATGGAAGCGGTGCAAGTGGATGGCAACAATGTATTGGAAGTATATGATACATTAAAACGTTTGTTGGAATCTATCCGCAAAAATCCACGTCCGATTTTATTGGAGTTGATCACTTTCCGTATGCGCGGACATGAGGAAGCATCGGGTACCAAATATGTTCCGAAAGAACTATTTGATATCTGGGGCAAAAAAGATCCTTTGAACAATTTTGAAAAATATTTACTGGCGGAAGGCGTGTTGGATGAAGTGATGATCGAAGGTTTCCGTGCCGAGATCAAGGAAGAGATAGAGCATGGTTTGGAATTGGCCTTTGCTGAAACATTGCCTCCTCCAAATACAGAGCTTGAATTGCGCGATATGTATGCTCCTTTTGATTTTGTGGAAACAAAAGCAACAGGCAGCAAAACCAACAAGCGCATGATCGATGCTATTTCCGATGGTATGCGTTTGGCGATGCGTAAACATTCCAATCTGGTGTTGATGGGACAGGATATTGCGGAGTACGGTGGTGTATTTAAGATCACGGAAGGTTTTGTGGAAGAGTTTGGTAAAAAACGTGTACGTAACACTCCTTTGTGTGAGTCGGCCATCGTTGGAAGCGGATTCGGTCTTTCTATCAATGGAATGAAAGCAATGGTGGAAATGCAGTTTGCCGATTTCGTTACGGAAGGATTCAATCAGATCGTTAATAATTTAGCAAAATCACATTACCGTTGGGGACAAAATGCCGATGTAGTAGTGCGTATGCCAACAGGTGCAGCCGTAGCTGCCGGACCATTCCACTCGCAAAGCAATGAGGCTTGGTTTGTGCATACACCGGGTTTGAAAGTAGTATATCCTGCTTTCCCAAGCGATGCAAAAGGTTTGTTGTTAACCTCATTTGAAGATCCGAATCCTGTTATTTTCTTTGAGCAAAAAGCATTGTACAGAAGCATTACCGAAGATGTGCCGGATGATTATTTTACGGTGCCGATCGGAAAAGCTAAATTGGTGCGTGAAGGAAACGATGTGAGTATTATTACTTACGGAATTGGTGTTCATTGGGCAATGGAAGTATTGGATAAACATCCGGAGATCTCTGCCGATCTGGTTGACTTGCGTACCTTGTTGCCATTCGATAGAGAAGCGATCATCAACTCCGTAAATAAAACAGGAAAAGCTATCATTTTACATGAAGATACGTTAGTAGGTGGAATAGGAGGCGAGTTAGCTGCAGTGATCTCAGAAAATTGTTTTGAGAATTTAGATGCACCGGTGGTTCGTTCGGCCAGTTTAGATACTCCTGTGCCTATGAATGCCGACTTAGAGTGGAACTTCTTGCCCAAGGCACGTTTCGAAGAGCAGTTGAAAAAACTTTGGAGCTATTAATTTCATACAATAATAAAACTAAGAAAGTCCCGCTTTGTCGGGACTTTTTTTATATTTGTTTATAGTCAAAGCTTCTCAAGAATAAGAATTCAATTTACTCCTCATATTGTTAAAGAAAAAAGAATGAAAAAAACAGGTATAGCAATTACACTCATAGGATTACCAT
The DNA here is from genome assembly GCA_016786925.1 of Bacteroidia bacterium. GTDB lineage: Bacteria > Bacteroidota > Bacteroidia > 2-12-FULL-35-15 > 2-12-FULL-35-15 > 2-12-FULL-35-15. Next base: position 16,303 of record JAEUTU010000006.1, on the reverse strand, counting down.
TGATGGTGCTATCCATGTTGGATCTGTTTGGAGAGCAACGTCTCCCTGTGCCTGTAACAGTTCCAATTATGATCATAAGTTGTATTTCTGTTTTTTTAGGTCCGGCTTTGGCGGTTTTCCCGCTTAGTATGGAAAGGAGAAAGAGAATTACCAATAGATCGTTAGTGCTTGGATTGTCGTTGTTCGGATTGGGCTTTTTCTTTAAAAAAATGCATTGGCCGGGTGCTGCTTTTTTAGTGATCATTGGTGTGTTGATCCTTTGTTTCTTTTCGGGTACGCTTACCTGTAAAAGTAATTACGATAAATGGAAATTATTGGCACGAACAAAATTTGATGCCCTGTTTTTGACCTTATGTAATTATGTAGGCATCGGTGGATTGTTGTTAGGGATACTTTTTAAAATTCAACATTGGCCATTAGCACAAGCCATTGCCATTGGAGGAATGGTGACGCTCGCTGCAGGTATGTTGATTGGGAATCATAAGTTTAAGAAGGAAGTGATCACAAGAAAAGAAACAGCCGATAAATTGAAAGAAACGCTTGATCAGCTGGAAGAACAGCATCAAATATTAGAGGAAAAGCAAAAAGAAATTATTGGTAGTATTACCTACGCAAAGCGCATTCAATCATCCTTATTACCAACTGAAAAATATATTAATTCACACTTAGAGCGTTTAAGGAATTCAAAGAGACTGTAAAATCTTTTTGAAGTACAGCCCTAATTTCGGGGCTGTTTTTGTTATATTTGTTCTATGCGACCAATAAGATTCCAAAGCATATTTTTTTTCCTTTCTCTTTTTCTTCTTTTTGTTAGTAGTAATGTTCATGCTAATAGATTGGACTCTTTATATACTGTGCTTCATTCTACTCAGCAGGACACAGCTAAGGTTGAACTCTATTTGCGCATAATTGAAGAAACATATACAATTGATCCGGATAGAGTTATTCCACTTTCTGAAAAATTGATTACGATTGTCGAAGGAATTCTTCAAAAAGTAAACAAGGATAAAGAACATTATTTATTGGCAGTTAAAGCAAATTGCTTTAATAATATTGGAGCCATTCTCAATCAGAAGGGAGATATAAAAAATGCCTTGAGTTATTTTCATAAAAGTCTTAAAATAAAAGAAACACTAGGTGAGAAAAAAGCCGTTTCCAGCACATTGAATAATATTGGTTATCTGTACGGGACAATTGGAGATCGGGAAAATGCATTATTGTACTATAATAGAAGTTTAAAAATAAAGCAAGAGATAGGAGACAAAAAAGGCATCTCAAGAATATTAAATAATCTTGGTAGTTTGTATGATGAAATAGGAGATACAGTAATGTCGCTCCGGTCATATACACAAAGTTTAAAAATTTCTGAAGAATTAGTGGATTCTGTTGGGATGTCATTGGCTTTAAATAATATCGGATTTACCTATGATAAAAAAGGAGCTTTAAATGAGGCCTTGTTTTATTATTCTAAAAGTTATGAAATAAGAACTCGGTTGAACGATCAACAAGGTATTGCTGAGTCGATGAATAATTTGGGAAATATTTATTTCAAAAATGGAAATGTATCAAAAGCTCAACAAATGGGTGAAAGGGCTTTGCAAATATCAAAAAAGCTGCAATATCCGGAATACATTAAGCGCTCTTCCAACTTGTTGAAAGATGTTTATTTAAAACAAGGAGATTTTCAAAAGGCCTATAAAATGTTAGATCTATATATGGTCATGCGTGATAGTATCATGAAAGAAGAAAATCGGGATGCCGCTTTAAAAAGATCATTTGAGTATGAATACGAGTTAAAAACAACAGCCGATAGTATAAAGAATTATGAAGCCAAACAAAAAGAACAGATCACCTATCAGAATGAGATCGCTCGCCAAAGAGCTTATACTTATGGAGGTGTAATTGGTTTTATATTGATGTTGGTCATTGCTATAATCTCTTACAAAGCGTATCAGCAAAAGCAAAAAGCGAACGAGGCTATTATGCTTCAAAAAAAGATCATTGAGGAGAAGCAAAAAGAGGTGCTAGATTCAATAAATTATGCCAAACGTATTCAACAATCGATCTTGCCAACAGCAAAATATATTGAGCAAAGTTTTAATCGCTTAAAAAATAAATGATGACAAGTCCGTTTAATGTTCGTTTTGTCTATAAGGTAGCACTGTTTTTATTGGTGTTATTATTCTCTATTGACTTGTCTGCACAAAAGGAGATTGATTCTCTGATCCATCTTTTGCAGTCGGCTAAAAAAGATACTTTTCAACTAAGCATTTTAAATCAGATCGCGGAAAAAAGCACAGACGATAATGTGTGGCCCATTTATAATAAAAAGATGGAGCAATTATCACTTGATTTGATGAATAGCAAAAATGCAAAGGTCAGCCGCAAAGCAAAGATCCATTACGCCAATTCTCAGATCAACACGGGTTACCTTCATAACATGAATGGTGTATTGGATAGCTCTGTTGTTTATTATCAGAAAGCATTGGATATCATGCAAGAATTAGGTGATAAAACAGGAATGGCGGCAGCCTTGAATAATATCGGTTATGTGTTTAAATCGCAAGGCGATATTTTGAGTGCACTCGACTGTTATCATCGAAGCTTAAAGTTGTATGAAAGTATGAAGGATGAAAAGGGTATAGCCAATTCCTTAAATAATTTAGCGATCATTTATAGCAGACAAGGCGATACTAAAACGGCTATCAATTACAACCTTAGAAGTATTGAGATCACCAAAAAGTTGAAAGATAGTTTGAGTCTGGGAATATCCATGAATAATCTGGCATTGCTCTATCATAAGCGGAATAAGCCTGAAGAAGCATTGAAAAATTTAAGAGAGGCCTTGGTGATTCAAGAGAAGATTGGCGACCAGGAAGGTGTTGCCAATTCGTATAACAATATCGGTTATGTTTATGAAGAAAGTAATGACATCGATAAGGCGCTGGAAAACTATTTACTGGCATATCGCATGTCGAAGAGCGGAAGTGATAAACCCGTATTGGTTAGCACAGCTATAAATGTAGGGACACTTTATTTGAAAAAGAAAAATACGACTGAAGCAGCCAAATATGCACAAGAGGCCTTGCAGCTGGCGAAAGAAATTGAATATGTAAACGAGTTGGCCGATGCAGCAGATCTGATGAGTCAGGTGTATAAAACAAAGAACGATTATAAGAATGCATTGGAGATGCATGAATATTATATAAAGCTAAAAGATAGTGCCTTGAATGAATCAACGCGGAAGGCTGCTCTTCAAATGAAATATCAGTATGCCTATGAGAAAAAAGCAGTAGCGGATAGCATCAAAAATAATGAAGCGCAAAAAGTAAAGGATGCCCAGATCGCTGCGCAGGAAAGTGCATTGAAGCAGGAAAAAACATTGAAATATGTATTGTTTTTTGGATTAGCTTTATTTATTGCCATTTCTATTTATGCGTATTATCGCTATCGTGATACGCAAAGAAAGAATACGATCATTGCCCGTCAGAAAGAGATCGTGGATGAAAAACAAAAGGAGATCATTGATAGTATCACCTATGCTAAACGGATCCAGCTGGCACTACTCAAAGAAGAGGCGCATGTGAGCAAACACCTGCCGGAACATTTTGTATTGTTTCAACCCAAAGATATTGTGAGTGGTGATTTTTACTGGTCGCTCGAAAAAACGGAAGCCAATACTACAAATAAGTATTGGTATCTGACTGTAGCCGATTGTACCGGACATGGTGTTCCGGGCGCATTTTTAACCATGCTGGGGACGTCTTTCCTGAATGAGATCAATGCTACCCCCGATCTATTGTCGCCCAACGAAATTTTGGATCAGTTGCGTATCCGTTTTATTCGGGATCTTAATCAATCGGGTAGGATCGGAGAAAATAAGGATGGCATGGATATGTCGATCTTCCGTTTGAATCTTTCCACTTACGAATTGGAATGGGCCGGTGCCAATCACCCACTTTGGCTCTTGAAGAAAAATGCAGACCAGTCAGTTGAATTCATCGAGGTGAAAGGTGATAAATCGCCTATTGGTTACTCCGATAAAATAGAACCTTTCAGCAATTTTAAATTTAAACTCGGTAAGGGCGATCAGTTGTTCTTATTTACTGATGGTTATGCCGATCAGTTTGGTGGTGAGAAAAAGAAAAAATTCAAACGTTCTCAATTGAAAGATCTACTGCTTTCCATTGCAGAAAAGCCTTCCCTTCAACAAAAACAAGATCTTGAACAGGCTTTTTATGATTGGAAAGCAGATATGGAACAAGTGGATGATGTATGTGTGATCGGTATCCGTATTTAATTTCCGAAAAAAATAGCTGTTCTATTACTATTTTTTATCTTTGTTAGATATGCATATGAAGCGGTTACTTCCCTTATTTATATTGTTTTTAAGCTCGTTTGTCTTCGCTCAGGTGAAGAAAGATAGTTTAATGGTTTTCTTGAAAAATAATCCTGCTCAGGACACCACCCATGTTAATACCCTGAATCTTCTGGCACATGAATATATGAATGTTGCAAACGATAGTTGTTTGCTATATGCTGATCGTTCAATTGAATTGTCGAAGAAGTTGAACTATACCAAAGGCTTGGCTGTTGCTTATAATAAAAAAGGAGAGTATTACAACGGAAAAGGCGAATATCAAAAAGCACTTCAACTCGGATTGGAGAGTTATAAGTTGTTTGAAAAACTGAAAATGAACCGGTCCATGAGTAACATCATGAACTCTATCGGGAATACATATCTTGGAATTAATAACAAAGAGAAAGCGCTGGAGGCATATATAAAAAGCTATGAGATCGGGGCAAAAGATTCCATTAAATATATGATGGCCATCGCATCAATGGGTATTGGAAATATATACATGGAGACAGGGTTTCCCGAAAAAGCTTATCAGTCGTTTCTTACCTCTCAAACTATTTTTAAGCAGGAAAATGCACCTTATCCATTGTCGCTTTCCTACACACTTATCGGGCAAGCGCTGGTTGAAATGGGTAGATACGATGATGCATTTAAAAGTTTTGATGAAGCTTTGATGCGATTAAAACAAATGGAAAACACCTATGCTGTTGCAGGAACTTATGAGATCATTGCAGCTGCTTATGAAAAACAGGGAAGCAAAAAAATAGCATTGGATTTTTATTTAAAAGCACATCAACTGTTTACCGAAAGAAAAGCGTTTGATAATATTAAAAATGTAAGTTTAAAGATCTCTCATATGTATAAAAATGCAGGGGACTTTGAAAAAGCGTTGGAGTATTATACTGCTTATTCTAATTTTAAAGATTCGGTTTTCAATGCGGAGAGCAATAAACAATTGTTGGAAGTGGAAGCACGTTATGAGACCGATAAAAAACAACAGCAGATCGAATTACAATTGTCTAAACTGGAACAACAACAAACCCGCCAAAAGATCATGTGGATTGGTATTGCCATTGTTCTTTTGTTAATGGTGCTTTTGTTTATCCGGTATTTTGAAAAACAAAAATCAAATAAAGCACTTTCTGTTTCGAATGAGCGACTGGAAGTGAAGAATACCATCATCGAACAGAAAAATAAAGAGATCACCGATAGTATTGAGTATGCCAAACGCATTCAGCTGACGTTGTTGCCTTCTGAAAAATATATCGAGCAAACATTGAATCGTTTGAATAAGAAAAAATAGCATGACGAAGAAAGAACGTTTCGAAAAGATCATTGATTATTTCAGTACACACCATCCTGTAGCTGAAACCGAATTGCATTATAAAAATCCTTATCAATTACTGGTTGCCGTAATCCTTTCTGCTCAGTGTACCGATAAACGGGTGAACATGGTAACACCATCCTTATTTAAAGCTTTTCCAAAACCGGAAGCGATGGCTGCTGCAAGTAGTGACGAAGTGTTTCAATACATAAGAAGTATCAGCTATCCGAATAATAAAGCCAAGCATTTGGTGGGAATGGCGAATATGCTCATTCATGATTTTAAAGGTGTTGTACCATCAGAAGTGAGTGAATTGCAAAAATTGCCGGGTGTGGGACGTAAAACAGCCAATGTGATCGCATCGGTGGTGTATGATAAACCTGCTATGGCTGTTGATACACATGTGTTTCGTGTGTCGGCACGATTAGGGCTTACAACCAATTCTAAAACACCACTCGAAACAGAAAAGCAATTGATCAAATATATTCCGGAAGAAAAAGTAGCTGTAGCGCACCATTGGTTGATATTGCACGGACGATATGTATGTATTGCCCGTAACCCCAAATGTGCAGAATGCGAGATCAGTGCCTACTGCAAATATTTTTCTTCGAAAATGAAAAAGACAAAATGAAACACTTGATCAAAAATTTTCATTTGTTCTTATTGCTGTTGTGTCCTTCATTACTGAGTGCACAGGAGACCAAACGCTTTTCTGTTTATTTGATCGGTGATGCAGGGGAGCATACCCAGCCGGGAGCTGCCTTGTTAGAATTGAAAAAGCAAATAGAGAGCGATCCTCAAAGTGCGGTGGTGTTTCTAGGCGATAATGTGTATCCTGCCGGATTGAAAAAAAAGGATCCGAATACTATTCTGAAAATGAATGCTCAGCTTGATATGCTGAAAGATTATAAAGGAGCAGCGTATATTATCCCCGGGAATCACGATTGGGCAGCACAGACCATTAAAGGGAAAGAAGTTTTGTTAGCGCAACAAAATTATGTTGATTCTGCTTGTAAAACCTTTTCAATTAGTAACAATAACTCCGGTGCCTTCTTCCCAAAAAATGCCTTGCCGGGTCCCGAAGCTGTTTTGATCGCTCCAGGTGTTCGACTGATCATGATCGATACACAATGGTTTTTACATACTTTCAAGAAAAATAAGAGTGGATCAAAAAAGCAGACCGAAAAAACATTTTATTCCCGTTTGGATAGCATTCTTTTGTATGCCAAACAAAACAATGAGCAGGTGATCATAGCGGGCCATCATCCCATTTACACCAATGGTGAACATTCCCGGAAAATGCAACCTTTACGATTCATGGTCAATTATGTGCCGCCTTTTCAGTTGTTTGGAGCAGCTGGTTTGTATCGCTTGTTCTCACAGGATATCGATCACCGTCAGTATAAAAAAATGAGAAAAGAATTGCTGGCGATCTTCCGTAAATACGATAAAGTAGTATATGTATGCGGGCATGATCATAACATGCAACTATTTGTGCAGGAGAATGATACTTATATCGTGAGTGGGGCTGGAAGTAAATTATCCAAATTAAGAAAGAAAAAACGCTTTGAGTCAAAATGGAACGATGATAGCTCAACCGGTTTTATTCGCTTAGATATTTTGGAAAATGGAAGCTTGAATATGCGTGTATTCAAGACGGCTGAGCCTAAGGTGCTCGATCTGAAAGGTTTCTGATCTATTTGTTAAACTCCTTGCAATACTTCTGGATCAGGTTGTAAGCCTTTTCATTATTCAATCCATCCGCCTTCTCCAGATCCTTGCATGCTCCCTTTTTATCGCCCGATGCAAATTTGATGGAAGCTCTGTTGATATAAGCAGGTGAGTAATCGAATTTTATTTTGATGGCCAGATCCAGATCTTCCAGGGCTCCTGCAAAATTTTTCATCGCACCTTTTGCTGTTCCTCTGTTGGTCAACGCAATAAAATTTTTCGGATCTTGTTTGATCACTTCATCATAATCGCGAACAGCACCCGAGTTATCATTGATATTAATGCGTGTAGCACCACGGATGATCAAGGCATCGATATTATCTGCTTCATATTCCAAAAAGCGACTCAAGTCTTTGTCGGCTCCTTTGAAATCGCCTCCATTGTACTTTGTTTTCCCTCTCCAAAAATAGGCTTCATTGTTTTCGGAGTTGATCTCGATCACCCGATTAAAATCATTCAATGCTAGTACATAATCTTTTTTCAGGTCGTGATACAATTTTCCTCTTGCCATGAATGCCTGCTCATGATTGAGGTTGTTTTCAATGGCTTGAGAATATTCGGCTATTGCTAATTGTTTATCCCTGCCTTTTTCTTTGAGTGTTCCTCTTAAATAATAGGCTTGGGCATCTTCAAAATTTTTGTCTATCGCTCTGTTTAGATCCAACTCGGCTTCTTTGAATTTTCCTAATTCCATTTGTGCTACCGCTCTTTCACGAAAGGCATCTCCTCTGTTGGCATCAAATTCCAATGCTTTGTCGAACATTAATACAGCATTTTTGTAGTCCTTTGTTTTTGTTTGTGCTACAGCTAAACGGTAGTATGCTTCTGATGATGAGGCATTGGCTTTGATCGCTTTTTTATATTCTTTGATGGCTTCCAGATAAAACTTGTTGGCCATTTTAGGGTCATTGTTCTTGATACGTACTTTGGCAGAATCACATTTATAATTACCGGCTTTGATCAATTTTTCGGCTACATCGGCTGTATCCACTTTGGGTGCTGTTTCTTCCTGAGCCAGCAAGTGTGTAAACGAAATGAAGAAAAGAAAAATAAATGCCCCAAAATGTTTCATACGATCAGAAATTGATAATCTCTAAGTTACGCTTATTTTTTTGAATTCTGATAATAGGCCATGGCAAATTTGATCTCGGCATAGGAATATTCATCGCCCAATGCATTTTTGATGGGAGAGAAAAGAGTAGTGTCCAACGTATTGGAAACGGTGATGATGTTCTTTAGTTTTTCATCTGTCACGAATTGATGTACATCCAGCAAACCCAGTGAAACATAATAGGCCAAATGACTTTCAATGGTTGAATAGGCCATTCCTCTTTCAGATGCCACTTCCTCTATACTTTTTCCTGATTTGAATAATTCATAGCTGATCTTTTTGGAATCAGGTTTTTCTGCTTTCGCTTGCTCTTTTTCTTCTTTTGTTTTTTTCTTTCGTTTGCTTTTTGTTTCTACAACAGGCAATTCCTCTAAACGCTCTTTGTTGATACTATTGGCGTGGATGGTCTGTTTTGAGAATTCCGAATTACTATTGGCCGAATTGACCATGGCTTCTGCTTTATTGATCGTTTGGATCTGTTTGAAGAAAAAACTTTCTAGTTCGCTTAATTCCTGCAAATAAGCTTTTACTTTTTTCTCAGTTTGTAAAGCTTCTATCTGCTTGATGATCTTTTTGGAACTATCTTTTAATAAGGGAACAAAATGATTCTTTGCCGCACTCACTCTTTGTTGCAGCACAACCAAACGGTCAGGTGCTTTGGACTCGAATATGGAATTCAATTGTTGAATGAATTTATCGGCAACCGCTTTGTTTTGTTCTACTTCCTTTTTTAATTCAAAAGCCCATTCAAAATATTTTTGTTTGGCCGATCGTTGTTCATCTTTCTGATAACTTTCTACATGTTGTGCGAGTTTATTGATCAGTTCAGCCAACTGAAAGCTCTGAGTAATATACGCTTTAAAGAATTGCTCCGATTCTTGCTCAAAGATCTTTAATAGTGTTTCCTGCTCTTCTTTTGTATTGGAATAATTCTGAATGTTTTGATCGATATTCAAACTGTTCAAATTGATAGGAGAGGAGAGTACAAGTCCATTCAGTGATGTTAAGCGCGACAAAGCCACATACACTTGTCCGGGAGCGAATGCACTTTCAATATCAATGATCGCTTTTTGAAAAGTGAGCCCCTGACTTTTATGCACAGTAATGGCCCAGGCCAATTTTACAGGATATTGTGTAAAAGTGCCGACTACTTTTTCTTCGATCTCATTCGTTACTTCATTTAAAGAGTATTTGATGTTTTGCCATTCGTATCTATCAATAGAAATTGGTTTGCTGTTATCCGGAAACTGCACTTCTATTTTATTATCGCTGATAGAAGAAATAACTCCGATCTTACCATTGAAAAAACGTTGTGCTCCGCTCGGATCATTTTTGATGAACATGATCTGTGCGTCTTTTTTTAATTCCAGGTTCTGCTCTACTGGATAGGCATATTCATTGAAATCACCACTTATTTCTGCTTTAAAGAAATAGGAGGGATGAGTAATGTTCTGTAATGATTCCTTGTTGATCTTGTCGGCCTTGTGATTGTGAGTGGTAAGATGAATATACGTGTCGTTAAGATCCTGTTTAACATCAGGCCGGTAATAGCTATTCAGTGTTTCTATGTCTTCCTTTGTAACCTGATTGGTGCGCAAATTATTTAAAATGCGAATGAAGGCATCATCCTGTTGGCGATATACTTTATCCAATTCAATGTATAAAGGTTTATGTTGTCGCAAAACCTGTGCTTCAAAAAAGAAGGGACTTGCATAATATTGTTTTAAGTACTGCCATTCATCTTCTTTTACAACGGGTGGAAGTTGTAAAAGATCGCCAATGAACAATACTTGTACTCCTCCAAATGGAAGCTGATTTTTTCTTCTGACACCTCTTAGAACTGTATCGATGGCATCCAGCAGATCAGCACGGAGCATACTCACTTCATCAATGATGAGTAATTCCATTTCCTGCAATAGTTTTCGTTTATTGCTATTCAATTGCAATTGTTTGAATAAACTTTGAGGAGTATTGATCTTACTATTCTCGGTAAAGTTAGCGTTGGCATTTCTGTCGGGAATAAAAGCACCGAAAGGAAGCTGAAATAAAGAATGAATGGTAACACCTCCCGCATTAATAGCGGCTATGCCCGTAGGTGCTGCTACTATGGTGTTTTTATACGTATGTTGAATAATATGTTTTAGGAATGTGGTTTTGCCTGTTCCTGCTTTCCCTGTCAGAAAAATATTTTTGTTGGTATTGTTAATGAAGCGGGAAGCAAGGGAAGAGGAAAGGCTTGACATATGATGATTGGTACTGTTGATGAAAATTTAAAGATAGAATATTTGAGTATTAAGTTGTTTTGAATTTTGTTTAATACAAATTAAAAACTAAATTTATATATTATTTTACATCTATGTCAAATATAGTATTGAAAGGATGTTATTTTAACAAGATCTATTAAAAGCATGATAAAAAAAACAGGTCTCTTTCTTCTTGTAGTCTTTTCAATGCTTGCATTTTCTTGTCAAAAGCAGCCGGAGGCTAGTTTTACTACTGACAAAACGGAATACATTGCAGGGGAGACTATTCAGCTCCAAAATACTTCTGCCGATGCACATTCTTATCAATGGACAATGCCTGATGGTCAAATGACAACATCTACTAATGCTAGTTATTCAATTAATAGAACTTGGGGATTTGGTACCCTGAATTTTGAATTGAAGGCAGAATCTAAAAATGGGAAAAAAACTTCAACAGCTTATCATTCTGTAAATTTTATTCCAGCTTCCACTTTTAGTATTGATAGCACTGCTTTTGTTTATTATCCAATAAATGTTACTACCGGTATAAATGCGGGTAATTGGCAAATCAATGCATGGTATGCACCTTATCAACCCCAGGGAATTTCCTATAATGATGCTAATGCGTATATGAATATCTTGTTCCCGTCTGGTACACTTCCTGTGCCGGCTGGTACATATAATTTACAGTTAGGGACAACACTTTTGCCAGGTCAAGCGATGATTCGAATGTCTCGATGGTGGTGGGAAGATAATTGGGAGCGTTTCGAATCGTTATCAGGTACTCTTAATGTAAGTTACATTAATGGTAAAATGCACGTAGTTTTTTCTTCTATTGATGCTCAAAAGACAGATAGTTGGGGAAATACTTATCCTGTTGCCAAAATTTCAGGGGATGTAACTTGTCATTAATTAAGATGCTTATTCGTTTTTTAGAAGGTTGTACAATTACTCAAACCTACTTCCCGATACAAAAGCGACTAAAAATATTTCCTAAAAGATCATCGCTTGAAATTTCACCGGTAATGGTGCCTAAGTGGTGTAAGGCCTGACGGATATCCATTGCCAGAAAATCGCCCGTTACATTTTGGTTGAGTCCTTCCAATACTTTAATCAAAGCACTGTTGGTATGTCGCAAGGCTTCTACATGTCGTGCATTCGTAACGATCGTTTCGGTAACTTTCACCGTTGAGTTATCGAATAATTTTACAAGATGTTTTTTGAGTTCATCAATGCCGGTTTGTTCTTTGGCGGAGATAAACATCATGTCTTTGAACTCGGCAAATTCACGGTAAGTATATTCCATATCTTCCTTATCGATCTTGTTGGCAACTAATACCAATTGCGAATTGTGAAGATGTGGCTCTATTTCGGCAACAATTAATTTTAATTCATTTGGAGTGATCTCATGCACATCAAATAAATAAATGGCAATGGAGGAAAGTTTGATCTGCTCGTAAGCTTTTTCAACACCAATACTTTCAATGATATCGGTTGTTTCACGGATCCCTGCTGTATCTATAAAACGGAACAATACACCATCGATCGTCATTTCATCTTCTATCACATCGCGTGTAGTCCCCGGAATATCGCTTACAATGGCTTTGTCTTCTTCCAGAAGTGTATTTAACAAAGTGGATTTCCCTGCATTCGGTTTTCCAATGATCGCTACCGGAATACCATTTTTGATCACATTGCCCACTTCAAAGGAGTCGATCAGTCGCTGAACAATACGTTGAATGCTTGTTACTAAATTTTTTAAATCGCTTCTATCAGCAAATTCCACATCTTCTTCTGAAAAGTCGAGTTCCAATTCGATCAATGAGGCAAAATCGATCAGGTTCTGACGAAGCAATTTTATTTTGCTCGAAAAACCACCACGCATCTGTTGCATAGCAATTTGATGGGAGGTAGCAGAGTTGGAGGCAATCAGATCGGCCACCGCTTCGGCCTGTGACAGATCCAGTTTGCCATTCAGAAAAGCACGTAAGGTGAATTCCCCCTGGTTGGCCAAACGGGCACCGTGTTTTATGAATAATTGAATGATCTGCTGTTGAATATAAGGCGATCCATGGCAGGAGATCTCTACCGTGTGTTCACCTGTATAGGAATTCGGTCCTTTGAATAAACTCACCAGAACCTCATCAATGATAATATCCTCATCGTGGATCACACCAAAATGGATGGTATGCGATTGGGCTGCGTTTAAGTCCTTCTTTTTTAAGCTTTTAGTTCCAAAAACAGCATTGCAGATATCGATAGCCTTTGGTCCAGATAAACGGATGACCCCAATGGCACCAACACCTTGCGGGGTAGCCAGGGCAACAATGGTATCGTTATTTAATGCGTTGTTCACGGATCCTGATTTTTGCTCTAAATTAACCTAATTCCCTTAATTGACCAATTGGACAGTAAAAAAAAAGAAAATCCTTTGCAATAATGGCTTAAAACTTTAATTTAGCGTTCGCAAAAAATTACATATTCATATAAATCTATAAATAACGATGAGCGTATTAGTAAATAAAAAATCGAGAGTGATTGTTCAAGGTTTTACAGGTAGCGAAGGTACTTTTCATGCCGGTCAAATGATCGAGTATGGAACCAATGTGGTAGGTGGTGTAACTCCGGGTAAAGGTGGTACAACACACTTGGATAAGCCTGTTTTTAATACAGTTAAAGAAGCGGTTGATAAGGCAGATGCGAATGTATCTATCATTTTCGTTCCGCCTGCATTTGCTGCTGATGCTATCATGGAAGCTGCTGAAGCAGGTATCAAAGTGATCATTTGCATCACGGAAGGTATTCCTGTGAAAGATATGATCGCAGTGAAAGAATATTTAAAAGACAAAGATTGCCGTCTGATCGGTCCAAACTGTCCGGGTGTTATCTCTGCAGAAGAAGCAAAAGTAGGTATCATGCCGGGTTTCGTTTTCAAAAAAGGAAATGTAGGTATCGTATCTAAATCAGGTACATTAACATATGAAGCATCTGACCAAACGGTAAAAGCAGGTTTAGGTGTTACAACAGCTATTGGTATTGGTGGTGATCCGATCATCGGAACAACTACCCGTCAAGCAGTAGAATTGTTAATGAACGATCCGGAGACACATGGTATCATCATGATCGGTGAGATCGGTGGTTCATTAGAGGCTGATGCTGCACGTTGGATCAAAGCTGATGGTAACCGTAAGCCTGTTGTAGGTTTTATTGCCGGTGAGACAGCTCCAAAAGGTCGTACAATGGGTCATGCCGGTGCAATTGTTGGTGGTGCTGATGATACAGCAGAAGCTAAGAAAAAGATCATGCGTGAGTGCGGTATCGTTGTGGTAGATTCTCCAGCTGATATCGGAAAAGCAATGGCAGCGGCATTAGCTGAAGAGGCTCGTAAAGCAAGTCCTCATCACCATGCTAACAGAGTGGATTAATGATTAAATGAGATATAAAAAAAGCCCTTACAATTTTGTAAGGGCTTTTTATTTTATAAAGTTTCTTTACTTCTTTTTATGATTCAGTCGATAGATCACACCCAATGTTAATCCACCGGATGCAGCAGCAGTTGGCTCATATTTATTATAGATAAATGCATTGCTCAGATCTTGTCCTAATGCATCTACTCCTTTCAAGTCGGTTAAGCTGTAATTAAAACGTACACCCACTAAAATAGAAACAGGGCTTTCCTTGATAGCGATGCCGGCACCAAATCCCAATACACCTGAAATGTAGGAATCGGAAAAATAGTTGGCAATAGTTGTATCTGCATTGATGTTAGTTCCAGTTCTTTTGTAATCAGCACCGGAGATCATGTTGTACTGACCACCTAATTCCAAATAAGCACCACCAACAGAACGAAGTTTGAACATCAAAGGAATTTGTGTTGTTTTTAAATTCACACTCGACTTATAATCAGTTTTTCCTAAGAGTACACCAGCGGTGTCTCTCATTTCCAGTTTGCCTTCATAAGCACCGGTATGATTTCCCATCAATCCTTCTAAACCAAATCCTACCATCCCGAAATAAGCACTGAATCCTAAACCATAATTAAAGCCCCAGCCCATCGCGTAATCCTGACTTTCGCCTGTGTTGGAAATATTGGTATTGAATAACCAGGTAGAGTTGGCCAAGCCTTTTGCCTGCAATTCAAAAATGTTTTCTTTTTCTTTTTTTGGTGTTTCTTGTGCTATGGATGCAAAGCTAATACCGGCAGCAATAGCAAAAAGTGTAATTCTTTTCATGTTTAGAGAGGTTAATGTGTTACTCTAAAGGTAAATGTAAAAAAATGAAAAAACAAGTGATTTTATTTTTTCAATAACAGAGGAGCAAGTGATAAATTTAAAATGCGAAGATCAAATAGAAGTAAATGGCCATACCGGCAGTAATATTCACAGGGAAAGTAAGTCCTAATGCCATAGGAATATAAAGACCAGGATCGGCTTTGGGGGCGGCTAGTTTCATGGCAGCTGGCACTGCAATATAAGAGGCACTGGCAGCTAAAATGGCAAACATAAACCTGTTGCCTATATCATCGAAAAAGAATCCACTGAAAATAGCGACTATTGAACCATTGACAAGTGGCAATAGAATAGCAACTAGTGTAACAAACAAACCGTATTTTTTGAAAGAGGCAAAACGTTTAGCCGTTACCATGCCCATTTCCAATAAAAAAATGGCTAAGAATCCTTTGAAAATATCGGTTGTAAATGGCTTGATCCCTTCGGCCTGTTTACTGTCGGATATGATCCCTATAACTAGACTTCCTAGTATCATCAGTACACTACCATTGGTTATCGAGTGTTTTACAATTTCTTTTATACTGTTCTTTTGTGTTTTAGTAACACTATACAACTCCATTAAAATAACGCCAACAACAATAGCCGGTGATTCCATGAGTGCCATTACAGCTACCATATGTCCACCAAAATGAATGTTCTGTGATTCAAGAAAACCTGACGCAGCAACAAATGTTACAGCACTTACCGAACCATACGAAGCTGCAATTGCTCCTGCATTTTCATTGCCTAATTTTTTCTTCAACAAAAAGAAAGTATAAACAGGAATGATCGATGCTATAAAAATTCCAAATAATAGCGAATACAAAATATCGGCATTAAAGGTAGAGTGTGATAATTCTTGTCCGCCTTTAAACCCGATCGAGAAGAGTAGGTATAAAGAAATGAATTTTACTGATTGTTCCGGAATGGAAAGATCACTTTTAATATTAACCGCTATCACACCCAATATAAAAAACAATAAGGTGGGATTTGTAATATTGGAAATAAGCAATTCTGTATTCATAACATCACCATTTAAACCATTTACTATATTTTAAGTATTTATCTACAGGCATCCCGTAATCAATATCTAAACCTAAACTCGCTCTCTTTCTTGTCCAAAAGTCTTCCTGCTCTTTCAATGGAACAAAATTCTCTACATAGGCTTTAGAGATATTGATCTTAGGTTCATCGGAAAATTTATACTTGCGGATGTGTTTTGGATTTAAATTGATGAAGTCGATTTTTTGATGACGGATCCGTTCT
>JAEUTU010000127.1 GCA_016786925.1 Bacteroidia bacterium | reverse complement strand
CCATTGATCCTAATTTCAGGCCATAGCCACCACCAACAGTTAAGTATGCATTTTGAGCTTTCGAAACCCAAACACTGCCAATAATTATAGTTCCAGTTATAAACGTAATAATTTGTTTCATTTCATTTTGTTTTTTTAGCAAAACTAAAGCATTACTAATAACAAACAAGTGTTTAAAAGTTGATTGTTATCATATTCTCCTGCGTATAAAGTTTGGCTAAGTTTAGGCTAAATTTAATTCCTATGAATGTACATTTCATTGCTATTGGCGGATCAGCCATGCACAATATGGCCATTGCCATGCATAAAAAAGGTTTTCATGTAACAGGATCGGATGATGAGATCTTTGAACCGTCTAAAACACGTTTGGCAAAATTGAACTTACTTCCTGCAAAAGAAGGCTGGGATGTAAATAATATTCATGCCGGTTTAGATGCGGTTATCCTTGGTATGCATGCCCGGGCAGATAATCCCGAACTACTAAAAGCACAGGAGTTAGGACTAAAGATCTATTCGTATCCGGAATACATTTACGAGCAAACAAAAGATAAAACGAGGATCGTTGTTGGAGGCAGTCACGGAAAAACATCCATCACCGCCATGATCCTCCATGTATTGCACCACAATAAAATTGATTGCGACTATATGGTTGGAGCTCAACTGGAAGGCTTCGACACCATGGTGAAGCTCACCAAAGAAGCTACAATTGCTGTGATCGAAGGTGATGAATATTTGTCTTCGCCTATTGACAGAAGACCAAAGTTTCATTTATACAAGCCCAATATTGCCATATTAAGCGGTATTGCCTGGGATCATATCAATGTATTTCCAACCTTCAAAAATTATGTGGAGCAGTTCAGCATCTTCGTTGGCCTGATCGAAAAGAACGGAGCGCTGATCTATTGTGAGCTGGACGAGCAAGTAAAAATGGTTTCTGAAAAGGGGAGAGGCGACATTAAAAAATATCCCTATGCCATTCCTGCACATGTTATCCGGAACGGAACCAGCTATTTAACAACAGACTCCGGTAAAGAAGTGCCATTATTAGTGTTTGGCGATCATAATTTAATGAATGTAAATGGAGCACGTATGGTATGCAATCAGGTGGGTATTTCCGATGAACAATTCTATGAAGCCATCCAAAGTTTTAAAGGAGCTGCAAAACGTTTGGAATTGGTTAAGAAAAATGCAAGTACAGCAGTGTATAAAGATTTTGCACATTCACCATCCAAATTAAAAGCTACCACGCAAGCTGTAAAAAAACAGTTTCCTGATCGTAAACTGATTGCTTGTATGGAATTACATACCTTCAGCAGTTTGAATGAAAATTTCCTGAAAGAATACAATGGATCCATGGCTTTAGCTGATGAAGCGTATGTGTATTACAATCCGCATACAATCGAACACAAAAAGCTAAAACCGATAACGGAGCAACAAGTAAATCAGTCATTTGGAGGCGATAATTTAAAGATTTACACGAACTCAAAATTATTGTTGGAAGATCTGTTGAAACACGATTTTACAAATAAAAATCTATTGATGATGAGCTCCGGTAATTTTGACGGGATCGATTTTAAGGAGCTGGGAGAACGTGTTGTAAAATAGACTATAGAAGTGTATAAAAACAAAAACACCCATCAGCATCGATGGGTGTTTTTGTTTAAAAAGAAAATTATATTAAGCTTTTTTTACGTTTACCGCATTTAAACCTTTTCTTCCTTCAGTTACTTCGAAAGTAACTGTGTCGTTTTCTTTTACTTTTTCAGTCAAACCTGTTGCGTGAACAAAAATTTCTTGACCTGATTCATCTTTAATGAAACCGAAACCTTTGGTCTCATTGAAAAATTTTACTGTACCTGTTTTCATTGTAATTTTTAATAGTTTATTAATAATTCCACAAATATAAAACATATTCTTTTTAATTCCTAACAATTATTTTTTTGTCGATTTTATACCTTTAAACATCGATACAAATATGTTATTAAACGATACTGACGAGGGTTATTAACAGGATTGTCAAACTAAGCTATATTCTTATAATTAATATTATGTTAAATAGTATTTATTTAATATACAACCTATTATTGGAATTTCAGCTCAATTCTTTGTGGGCTATCATATTCAAATCCTTCCCCTTTAAAGCTATTTAAATCTATAATTAGAAACTGAATTTAATAAAAAAACGGGATACATTTCTGTTCCCCGTCTCTAATGAAAACTAAACTGGAAGCGTCTAGTTTTTCAATTTCTCATTGATGGCTTTTAACTTATCCAATTGCTGTGTTCTGCTATAGATCTGTTTTAAAGCATACATTGTATTCTTATCGGTTGGATTTACTTCCAATGCTTTTTCCAATACCGGCATTGCATTGTTAAATGCCGTAGCTGCTTTCGCTAACTCTGCATCATATTTCTTTTGATCTGTGATCTTGTCAGCCATTTTTGAAATAGCTACTCCCTGGTTGTTATACAAAGCACCTAAGTTGTACAATGCATCAAAATAATCGGCTTTGATCTCAACAGCCTTCTTATAATCAGCTTCTGCTGAAGCGATCAATTCCGTATAATTTTTTGGTTTGTCTAATTCTTTTCCTGTAGCATCTTTCGGGTTCGCTAAATTATCGTAGATGTTTCCTCTTACCAGATACAAGTTTGCATCAGCCGGTTTTGCAGCAATTGCTTGCGTCAAATTGGTCAAAGCTGCTGTACTTTGGTTGGTTTTTAAGTAATAGTTGGTTTCAGAGATCAATAAATTGATATCGTTCGGATAAGCTGCTCTTCCTTTTTTCAATACATCCATCCCTCCTGTTGTGTCTTTAGACATTAAGTAAGCATTCATTAAAGAAGAATAGGTATTTCCTTTTCCTTGCTTGGTATCCACCATCTTTTGATAATAGGTCTTTGCTTTATCAAAATTTGCAGCTCTCTCAGCTGTTACCGCACAATTATAAAGCAAGTTGGTATCTTTCATTTCACCAACAGTATAAGCCATTTCAAATGACGTTAAAGCGTCAGCGAATTTCTTACCGTTATAATCATAAGAACCTTTGTTGCTGAAATAGGCTGCTGATTTAGCAATTCCATTCGTGATCTCACCGGTGTAATTTCCTTTTGCATCCAATGTTTTTGCTTTTGCATACGCTTGATAAGCAGAAGTTAATTCATTTGCTGATACAGCCTGGTAACCCGCAGCTTGCTTTTTGTTCGGATCAGTTTCTGTCGATTTTTCAGTCGCTAAACGCAAGTTATTCTCGAATATAGCCATATACACCTGACCTCTGTACACTTGTGTTTTTGCATTGTCTTTGGTATCAGGATGCTCCGAAGCTAAGTCAATCGCTTCTTTTGCTTTGTTCAATGATTCAACATCTTTGCTGCTGTTAAAATCTTGCATGTAACGGTAAGCAGTTACCACTTTTGCACTTTGAGCATTCGCATTTACTGCAAAAATGGATGCTAATGCTAATACACCTATTCTTTTCATAGTTTTTGTTTTTTCTATTTAAAATTAATTCGATTCGTTATTATCAACTTCCTTGCCATCATTACTTTCTGTGTTATCAGACGCATTGTTCGCATCATTTCCATATTCAGGTGATGTGTTTTCTGCTCCCTCTACATTTTCTACTTCTTCTTCCACATCCACCTTTGTTACGGCAGCAATATCATCTCCTTCTTTCAAGTTGATCAAACGAACACCTTGCGTTGCTCTGCCGATCACTCGTAAATCAGCTACCGATAAACGGATAATGATACCGGATTTGTTAATGATCATTAAGTCATTCTTATCCGTCACATCCTTAATAGCGATCAAATTACCTGTTTTATCAGTAATGTTAATGGTCTTCACACCTTTACCACCACGGTTCGTTACACGGTATTCTTCAATATCGGAACGTTTACCATATCCTTTTTCAGAAACCACCATCACATTTGTTTGCGGATCAGCAATAGCGATCATACCAACCACTTCATTGTCTTTGCTGTCAGAAATATTGATACCTCTTACTCCGGAAGCATTTCTACCCATCGGACGAACAGTTGATTCGTTGAAACGAACCACTTTTCCTTCTTTAGAAGCCAACATGATCTCGTTGGTTCCATTGGTCAATAATGCTTCTAATAAAGTATCTCCATCACGAACGGTGATCGCGTTGATACCGCTTTGACGTGGACGTGAATATGCTTCTAATGTTGTTTTCTTGATGATACCATTCTTCGTACACATAATGATGTAGTTATTATTGATGTACTCTTCATCGTTCAGGTTCTTCACATTGATGAATGCTTTCACCTTATCATCACTTGGAATGTTGATCAAGTTTTGGATAGCGCGACCTTTTGACTGACGGTTTCCTTCCGGCACTTCAAATGCTCTCATCCAGAAACAACGACCTTGCTCCGTAAATAATAATAAGTAGTTATGTGTTGAAGCAGTAAACAAATGTTCGATAAAGTCTTCATCACGTGTTGTACTTCCTTTTGCTCCTTTTCCACCTCTAGCCTGTGTTCTGTATTCTGTTAATGGTGTACGTTTGATGTATCCCATGTGAGAGATCGTGATCACCACTTCTTCATCAGCGATCATGTCTTCCATTCTGAAATCACCTGCTGCATAAACGATCTCCGATTTACGCTCATCACCATATTTTTCTTTGATCTCTAACAATTCGTCTTTGATCACTTTCATTCGCATTCCTTCATCATTCAATAATGAACGTAAGTAATCGATCAACTTCATCAACTCATCATATTCTGCTTTGATCTTATCACGCTCTAGTCCTGTTAATACACGTAAACGCATTTCCAGGATCGCTTTTGCTTGCAATTCGCTTAATCCGAAATTGCTCATTAAGCCATCTTGTGCATCTTGTGGTGTTGCTGACTCACGGATCAATTTGATCACTTCATCCAAATGATCCAAAGCGATCAAATATCCTTGTAAGATATGTGCACGCTTCTCTGCTTGTGCTAATTCATATTTTGTTCTGCGAACAACAACATCATGACGGTGATCCACAAAGTGAACGATCATGTCTCTCAAGTTCAACATCATTGGGCGACCGCCCACTAAAGCAATGTTGTTTACGCTGAAAGAAGTTTGTAATTCGGTGTATTTGTAAAGATTATTCAATACCACATTAGTGATCGCATCACGCTTGATCTCATACACAATGCGCATACCATCTCTATCCGACTCATCGCGGATATCAGAGATCCCTTCGATCTTTTTATCATTCACCAATTCCGCTGTTTTGCGAATCATCTCTGCTTTATTGATCTGATAAGGGATCGCATTCACGATGATACGCTCTCTTCCACCATCTGTTATTTCTACATTGGTGCTGGCACGCATCACGATACGGCCTCTTCCTGTTTCAAATGCTTCTTTTACACCTTCGTATCCATAGATGATACCACCTGTCGGGAAGTCAGGCGCCTTTACATATTGCATCAATCCTGCAATATCGATCTCACGGTTGTCGATATACGCTACTGTTGCATTCACGATCTCCGTTAAATTGTGCGGAGGCATATTGGTAGCCATACCTACGGCAATACCGCTGGCACCATTGATCAATAAGTTAGGGATACGTGTTGGTAATACCGTTGGCTCTTCCAAAGAATCGTCAAAGTTCGGACGGAAATCAACTGTATCTTTTTCGATATCGGCCAACATTTCTTCTGCGATCTTTTTCAAACGGGCTTCCGTGTAACGCATCGCTGCCGGACTATCACCATCGATAGAACCATAGTTACCTTGTCCATCTACCAAAGGATAACGCAAGCTCCAATCCTGCGCCATACGCACCATTGTGTCATATACCGATGAGTCACCATGCGGGTGATACTTCCCCAATACCTCCCCTACGATACGGGCAGATTTTTTATAAGGACGGTTAGAAAGAACGCCTAAGTCCAACATACCGTACAATACCCTGCGGTGTACAGGCTTTAAACCATCTCTCACATCCGGTAAAGCACGTGACACGATAACCGACATCGAATAATCGATGTAGGCCGATTTCATTTCTTCTTCAATGTTGATCTGAATGATTTTTTCTCCGTCTGCCATAATTTCTTTTTAGCTTGGTTTTAAATATCTGTTTTTACTGTTTTTTAAGAATTATTGTCATAAAATTTCTTTAGCACAATTATTGATTTGGCATAGTAAATTTTAGGAGTTCGAAAATACTTATTTGGGCAGAGATAAAGCCTTTTTTGAGCATCAAATTATCAACATATTAACAGTTTTTTTGTTGATAAAAATAAAGCCTTAACAGTGCTTTCTACCAAACCGAGAAGTACTTTTGGAATATCAGTTAAAAGCCCTAATTTTGATAGGGTTTGTAACTATAAAAGTTTTGAAACGTTTTAATCACAACTAATACACGCATTCTATGGAAGCTAAATTTTCACCAAGAGTAAAAGACGTTATTACCTACAGTCGCGAAGAAGCTTTGCGCTTAGGCCATGACTATATTGGCACCGAACACTTATTGTTAGGGATCATCCGCGAAGGCGAAGGAACTGCGGTTAAGCTTCTTAAAGGGCTGGGCGTAGATCTGATGGACTTAAGAAAAACAATTGAGGATGCGATCGGAACAGGTAACCACAAGGTGGCGAATCTTGCCAATATCCCATTAATGAAACAAGCCGAAAGAGCTCTAAAGATCACTTATTTAGAGGCTAAACTTTTTAAATCTGCCGTTATTGGCACAGAACATTTGATATTATCGATTCTAAAGGATGAAGATAATGTGGCTACTAAATCATTGAATAAGTTTAAAGTAGACTATGAGGTTATGAAAAAAGAATTGGAAATGTCAAAAACCGACCCGAAAGCTGAATTTCCGGGCACTCCTTCCGATGATGACGGGGATGATGATAGTTTCAGCGCATCCAGCAGCACTAAAAAGCCGGTGGATAGCAAATCAAAAACTCCTGTATTGGATAACTTCGGTCGCGACCTTACCAAAGCTGCTGAAGATGGGAAATTGGATCCGATCGTTGGACGTGAAAAAGAGATCGAACGTGTATCTCAGATCCTTTCCCGCAGAAAGAAAAACAATCCGATCTTAATTGGTGAACCGGGTGTTGGTAAATCAGCTATTGCTGAAGGATTGGCATTGCGTATCGTACAACGTAAAGTATCGCGTGTATTGTTCGGAAAACGTGTAGTAACTCTTGATCTTGCTTCATTGGTAGCAGGAACAAAATACCGTGGTCAGTTCGAAGAGCGTATGAAAGCAGTAATGAACGAATTGGAAAAATCACCGGATGTGATCCTCTTTATTGATGAGATCCACACCATTATTGGTGCAGGTGGAGCTAGTGGTTCATTGGATGCTTCCAACATGTTCAAACCGGCATTGGCTCGTGGTGAGATCCAATGTATTGGTGCGACAACACTTGATGAATACCGTCAGTATATCGAGAAAGATGGCGCGTTGGAAAGACGTTTCCAAAAGGTAATTGTTGAGCCGGCTACACCGGATGAAACATTACAGATCTTAAATAACATCAAAGCAAAATACGAAGATCATCACAATGTAACATATACCGATGAAGCATTAAAAGCTTGTGTTAGTTTAACAGCACGTTATATCACCGACAGACATTTGCCGGATAAAGCGATCGATGCATTGGATGAAGCAGGTTCACGTGTACACATTACCAATATCAATGTACCGAAGAACATTGTGGAGATAGAGAAAAAATTAGAAGAGATCAAAGAAGAGAAGAACAAAGTGGTTCGTTCTCAAAAATATGAAGAGGCTGCCCGCTTAAGAGATACGGAGCGCCAATTGCTAGAACAATTGGATGCTGCTAAAAAAGCATGGGAAGAAGAAAGCAAAACACACCGTGAAATGGTAACGGAAGAAAATGTGGCTGAAGTAGTGGCAATGATGACAGGTGTTCCTGTTCAGCGTGTGGCACAAAATGAAGGCGACAAATTGATCCGTATGGCAGATGAGTTAAAAGGTAAAGTGATCGGTCAGGATGATGCGGTGAAAAAAGTAGTGAAAGCTATTCAACGTAACCGTGCCGGATTAAAAGATCCGAACAAACCAATTGGATCCTTCATTTTCCTTGGTCCTACCGGTGTTGGTAAAACACAATTAGCGAAGATCTTATCGAAATATTTATTTGATAATGATGATGCCTTGATCCGCATCGATATGAGTGAGTACATGGAGAAATTTGCTGTATCCCGTTTAGTGGGAGCGCCTCCGGGATACGTTGGATACGAAGAAGGTGGTCAGTTAACCGAAAAAGTACGCAGACGTCCCTACTCTATCGTTTTATTAGATGAGATCGAGAAAGCACATCCTGATGTATTCAACTTGTTATTGCAAGCATTGGATGATGGACAAATGACGGATAGCTTAGGTCGTAAGATCGACTTCAAGAACACGATCATTATCATGACATCTAACATTGGTGCACGTCAGTTAAAAGATTTCGGTCAAGGTGTTGGTTTCACTACTTCTGCTAAAAAAGAATCGGAAGAAGAACATTCAAAAGGTGTGATCGAGAATGCATTAAAAAAAGCATTTGCTCCTGAATTCTTGAACCGTATTGACGATGTGATCATGTTCAACTCATTGAGCCGTGAAGATATTCACAAGATCATTGATATTGAATTGAACAGCTTGTACGGCCGTATCAATGGATTAGGTTATGGTGTAAAAGTATCGGAAGAGGCAAAAGACTTTATCTCTGACAAAGGATACGATTCACAATTTGGTGCCCGTCCGTTGAAGCGTGCGATCCAAAAATACTTAGAAGATCCATTGGCTGAAGAGATCATCAAATCTAACTTAAGTGAAGGTGATGTAATTGAAGTGGATGTGGAGAACGATGAGATCAAAATAAAGATCAGCAAACCAAAAGAACCAAAAACTAAGAAGTCTAAAAAAGACGAATAAATAAAAAGCGGAGCATGTTGCTCCGCTTTTTTATTTTACCATGGGCTTATTTTCCTTTTCCCATTTCATGAATCCTCCTTTGAGATCGATCACCTGCTTGAATCCCTTTTTCTTCATGATCTTGGCCGTAAGTGGACTCCGGTGTTGTGTCTGGCAATAGATAAACACAGGCTTGTTCTTATCCAGAGTGTCAATGTATTTTTTGATGTCGCCACCAAAATAGCTGATATTAATAGCATTCTGAATATGACTCTTGGTGTATTCTTTATTGGTTCGTACATCAACAATGATTGCATCGCTGGTATTCGTCATTTTTTGTTCGTAGTCTGCCACCATTAATTCTTCATATTGAAAAGAAGAAGAATGTTTCCAGGCATTACAACTCGATAGTGCTAACAGTGGAATAAATAAAATATATTTTTTCATGCAACGAATGTAGCAGAAAAATAAAAAAAGAAAAATGAGTTAGATCAGGATGTTTATTTCCAGCGGTATTTAAAGCTCTCGTACTTGCCTTTGATAGCCATTACCAATTCAAACTGTGAAGCCGACTGGATGAATTCATCACTCAGATTGAGGTATTTGATAAAGGCATCGAATTCTTCATCCGGCAGGTCGATCACATCGTTTTTGATATAGATGCGGAACAGATCTTTCAATACATCACGTTTCAACTCTTCGTTCTCCCACTCTGCCACTTTACGCTTGGATCGTTCAAACTTACTGAATCGTTCATATAGGAATGTGATCGGACTCGACATTGCATCGGCTGTTCCTTGTGTGGAATAAGTGCTTTTTACACCTAGTTTATTGATGTCTTTTTGAATGTCATTCAAACTTCTGTCGGCAAATACACTCACCTCTTTCAATTCAAATCGAAGATGTCTGAGTGGTACTTCTACATAATAACTTTCTTTATCTGTTGAATCTTTTAAGCAGATCTTCTTGGTATGAAATCCCAATGCGGAAAAAACAAGTGTGTCGGTTTTGTAGGCTTTTAAACTAAATTTCCCTTCAGAGTCGGCAAAGCTGCCATTGTTTGTGCGCTTATTGATCACCATCAATTTTGGTAATGGTAATTTAGGATCTTCCTGATCGAATGCTTTTCCGGAGATAGTAACTGTTTGAACTTGTGCATTCACATTCCCTAATTGAAAGCAAACAAATGCTGCACAGAGTAGAATGCTTGCTTTTATTTGGGTGAAGTTCATGAAACAAATTTAAGAATGATCGTGCTTTTAGAAAGCCAACAAAAGTTAAAACAGTTTTGCCGGTTATTTATTGTTGGACTTCCTCTGTTTGTAATTCTTCAACAGGCTCTGCTTTCTTTTTCTTTTTAATGATCTTTGCTTTCGACTCCTCTCTTCTCAACAAACGCTCAATGTTCTTTTGATGCGTGATCAATACCATGATGGCAATGAGAATAGAAAAGATGATCAGTGATGGCACTTTGGTTTGAAACACAACAATGACGATCACCGGGAAAGCTACTGCTGCGATCATGGAGCCAAGTGATACATAACTGGAGATCAACAACACCACAATAAAAATACCGATGGAGATCAAAGCCGCTGAAGTATGCACAGCCAGTATGATCCCCAGCAAGGTGGCTATCCCCTTCCCTCCCCTGAATGATGCAAAGATCGGGAAGATATGCCCCACCAGCGAAGCAATGCCCAATACCAATTGCAGATTGATAAATTGGTTAGAACCGGGTTCGTATTTACTTAAATAGGCCAGACTTACTGCCGCAAAACCTTTTAAGGTATCGATCAACAAAACAGGGATACCAGCTTTTTTACCCAATACACGGAAGGTGTTGGTTGCACCTGCATTACCACTTCCATACTCCCGCACATCGATCTTGTAAAAGAATTTACCGATCCATACAGCCGAAGGAATGGAGCCTAATAAATAAGCACCTAACAAGGATAATATGTTGGATGTGGTTAGCACGTTTTATTCTTCTGCACTTTGTGTTTTACGTAAGAACTGTGTTTTTTTGCTTGGAGGACAAACATTAAAATAGTAGTTCGGCTCTTTTTTATCCTTGTCACCTGCTTTTTCACGTTTATCCGGTTTCAATTCTTTTAACACGGTATTAAATGCTTCATTTGATGAAACAGCTAACATAGTTCCTCTGGTGTAATTGAAATAATACCAGTTACCGGAATCCATCTCTAAATATATGTTCAAGATATCTCCTCCTCTTTTCTTCACGATCTCTACTCTACCATCTACATATTTATTGATCTGTGTTTTATCGATGTTCGCAATACCGATCTTACCATTCGATGTATAAGAACGGGTATCCTTGTTCCACTTCATCTTCAGATCGCTTAATACTAATGTTTTGCGTAACTCATCCGGGAATTTTTTATAAGAACCATACAAGTTCAATTGAGAGATCAACTTATCGGCTTGCTCCTTCCCTAGCATTTCACGCATCCCTTTTTCAAAAACAGGACGGGAGAAATCGGTTGGTTTTAATTCGGTCATACCGGCAATTTGATCCGCCATTTTATCGATCGCACTTCCATCGAAGAAGAAATCGATGCTCATGATCATATCAAAGATCACTGAATCCGGAACTAAGAAATGCACCGCACTACCAAATGATTCCACTTTCACTTGTCCGAAGTCACCACCCAGATCGATCTTACCTTCACCATATACTTTACAAGTGTTGGTATTTAAGCTTAAGTAGTTACCCGGCAATGAACGCTCCACCAATTTCTCTTTATTAGAGATGCGGTATTCACGCGATCCTTTATCGAAGAACAAGAAACCATCTGCAGGTAATACATGCGGATCGTTGGTTGATTCTTTTGGTGATAAGAAAGCTGAATAGAAATGTGTTGAATCGGTTGTTACCATCATGGAAGCAGCAATTGGTTTGCCAGCTTCATTCATAGGATCTTTCGACACAGGAATATAGATACTGTTGGGATTGATCTCCGATTCAAACTTGAACCATGTTTTCGGGATACCAGCACAATCGTGAGAGATGCGGGCTGCACCTGCAAATACCAGAAACTGATTGATGGCTTTTAACTTCACCAAACCTTTGTACTCAAAATTCGGACTTAAACGGAATTTAGAAGAATCGGCAATCGTTGTTTCTGCATAGGTTTGGAATGTTGTATCCACACTGATGTTACTGAAATAGAAGGTTTGTTTTGTTTTTAATTCATCTACATAATCATAGAAACCGGAACCATAATAATTTTTACGTGCATTCACATTCACTGTACAGTTGTATAAGTTGTGATATTTCGTAACAGCATTGGCAACGATCTTCGCATTGGTAAACGGACGCATATAGGCGTCCTTCTCAATGATCACATCTCCTTTATCTGGATAGATGCGAGCATCCGCCACGTTTATGTACTTAACTTCTTTGGCGGTGATGATGTATTTCTTCAAATCATATTTCGCTGCAGGCGACTGAAACCTTAATGAATCCTGTTTCGGATGAACAGAGATAAATTCCGGTCCGACTAGATCCAGATCTTCGTTGGCTGCTTTGGCTGTTGGATTTTTGCTGGTTCCCAATTCAATGGTAGCATCATCCATATACCATTTAAAGTTATCCATAAAACACACATACTGGTTTACCGGGAACTTCACGATGGATCCTTTACCATTCGACTTGAACTCTCCCATCCGTTTATCAAAGTCGATCTTTGCATTCACATTGTCGGTTGCAAAGGCCATTCCGGCCAGATCCATCGCTTTCAAACTAAAGTTGGCGGTATCGGAGTTAAATGTATTGTGATTGAATTTGATCCAATCGGCATCTAGTTTTGCATTAGAGAAATCAGCAGTACCTCTTCCAAACAATTGTTTTGGAGTTAAAGTAAGCTTGCCATTGAATTCAGATTGTCCGTTGTACGATTGAAACTTTTTCACTTTTCTGTTCCACACATGCATCATATCTTTCATAGGCTGCCAATGCATCCTCACACTATCACCATGGATCTGAGGGAACTCCGGCTTCGTTTTCTGAGCCTTCACATCAAAAGATGTAGCCACAGCAGCATTGGTTGAATCGGGATAAAAGATAAAGTCTTTCGAAGCCGTTACCGATGTTACATAATTAATAGTACCATCTCCTCTCAAACCTTTATGACTTAAATTGATAGACGCATTATAGGTTCCCTTTCCTCCATACATAGCATAACCGCTTGGTGGTGCTTGTGTCACAAATCCTAATGAATAATCAGGTTGTAAGGTTAACGCTTCTTTAAAGGTTGGGAAAATGCCTGCTGTTTCCATCGAACCTTTAAAGTTCAAACCTTCATTGGTAAAGTTGTCCAAACTATCGATCGTGAAAGGCTCCAAATGGAAATAGAATTTATCCTTCGGATATTTTCCTCCCTGGATCTGTTTCTTATTATAATAGGCGTATGAATCTTTAAAACTATTAAAAACAGGATATTTCGGAAAGGGTTTTCGTCCCGACTTATTGGCAGGATTATCGATCTCCAAATCGCCATTGATGTTCTCGATCACGGTCTTTACTTTCACCAATGGATATTCTCCATAGGCATCGGCCTCACGCGATTTTACCATCATACGTAATGAATCCACATTCTTTAGATCGACCTTAAATTTATCGTAGTTGAAGGAAAATTCCTTACCGAAGAAATCAAAACGGCCGGCATGAACAACACCTTGAAAGGTAAAATCTCTGTTCTTTTTCAAAATGATCTTTTGTTCCGCAGGATAGATCACCACATTTTGGGAATCGGACATATAGATCTGACGAACACCAAAAATGCTCATATCATAATTCAATAAGTTAACCGATGCATTCTCTTTTCCACGCACTACCGATGGAAACTGGATCACGTCATAATCGATATGAGCAGCACGTGCAGCAATATATGTGTACAACTTATCATTCACATGCACATTATCATCATCAATATCATAACTGATGAACCCCATTGCCGAAAGCTTTACTAAGTTCGGACGAATATCGTTGGGAGACATACGCAAGTATTTCGCATATTGATCACCTTTAAAATCGTTGGATTCTCCATTTGATTTTTTTACAAAGTCACGCATCTGGATCAAAGGATTCATTGCATCGATCCCTTGAATTTTGTCGTAGCGGTCGGTTCTGAAATAGTTAGCCGATTCAAACATGGCATCCTCTTGTGTATTTCCGATCAACATTCGGAAATCGATCTTTGGATCGCCTACTTTCCAGGCCAATTCTTCAAAATACATATCCACCATGTGGAAGGAGTTGATGAAAGGTGCTTTGGAAACACCATCGTTGGTACGTATCAAGGATAACATTTCATCCTTGTAAGTATAACGCATGTTGATACTCGGATGCGTAATGGAGTCTTTATCGAAATAGATCTTAATATTGGCAGTTTCAGCAGTTAATTTCTCTTTGGTGATCCCGATCAGCTTTGCTCCCACGATCAAAAATTTCTTTCCATCACGTTTAAAGATCAGCAATGCATCTTCTTCTTTACTACCTGCTCCCAATACTTTTGCTCCACGTTGAAAGAAACCACCATCGTAATCCACATCCTTGGCAATGTTCGGGATAGGCATACGTTTGTTATACGATTCGAAACGAGGATAGGTAATGTTGTTATCTTTTTCGGATACTACTTTCTCCTGCAATTGTCCTTTTAATGCTGTAGGGAAAAAGTCTTTGTTATAGAATGTAACCGAATCGGCTGTGAAGCCCGATGTTTTTAATACCACCTGATATTTTTTCAATTCGGCATAAACCGTATTCTCATTAAAACCTACACGCTTCCAATCCACCTTACCGCCATCACCAATAAATATTCCTTTATAAGGATAATACACCCCTTTGGTATTGTGAACGATACCACTATCGTTCTGGTTGTTGTAGATCTTCAGATCTAGTTTCGGGAAGATCACTTTCGGAACACTGTCATATTCAAAGATGTATTTATTGTTGTTCGAACGGTATTCGATCACCGATGATTTATAAAAGGTATTGCTCGCGAACAAGTTCTCACTCATTTCTAGGTAATCGGAATAGAACTTCAGGATCTTACCATTCAAAATTTTGGTGATACATTCCTGCCAGGTGATGAAGTTATCTTCACTTTGGTTGGAGTTAACGAAGTTCATGATGGAGTTCAGGTAGCTTTTGTATTCCGGAAGGATACGCAGCTTTTTCTTCACCATCAGGTTACAGGTATTGTAAGTGGCTTTTTTTACGGTCTCATTACATTTCGGACTGTTCCAAGCCAATGTAAAAGTTTCCATGTATTCTTTGATCTCCTTCTTATCCATGTTCGTTGCTTCGAACATGATCCTCACTTCCTCCAGAAATTTGATCGGGTCTTCCGAAAATTGTTTGATCGGATTCAGCTGTGCGCTAGCTGTTTGAGAAAGAAATGCCAACACAACCGTTAGCAACACATATTTTAGTTTTGTCATTTTAACTCATTTTTTTGAAGTGCAACATACTCCACTGGTCACGTACAGCCTTGTCTTCAAATTTCAAACCAAGCTGTTCGGCTCTTGCTGTCAACTCCGGTATGTCGGTTTCAAAGAATCCACTCAAAACCAGATCTCCTCCTTTTTCGAGTGCTTTTACATACACCGGCATATCGTTCAATAGCACGTTCTTATTGATATTCGCTAAAATAGTGTTAAATAATTTTCCTTCCAAAATTTGAGCATCTCCTTTATGAACAGCCACATTGTTGATATTATTTTTGGCTAAATTTTCAACAGTGTTCTCATAACTCCAATCGTCAATATCGATAGCTGTTATTGGGTTAGCGCCCATCATACCGGCCACTATGGCCAATACGCCTGTTCCGCATCCCATGTCTAAAAGCGATTTGTTTTTAACATTTAATAACATTAATCGCTGGATCATGAGCTGTGTGGTATTATGATGTCCGGTCCCGAACGACATTTTGGGTTCGATCACCACATCAAAAACATATCCTTCTTTTTTATCGTGAAAAGGCGCACGGATATAACATTTTCCTTCGATATCGATGGGTTGAAAATTACTCTCCCACTCTTTGTTCCAGTTCTGCTGCACGATCACCTGTGTACTATAGCTTACTTTCAACACTTCCTTAAACTCTTCTATCAAGCTTTTTAGCTCTTGCTCGTTGAACAGTTCTTCCTGCACATAGGCTAAGAAGCCTTTGTCGTTCTCCACAAAACTTTCAAAATTTTGTTCCGATAATTGAGCGATCAGGATATCGCTGCCTTGCTCTTTGGGTTCAACAATTACGGATAGTTCAATGTAGTTCGACATTGTTCAGAAGGATATAATGTGAATAAAAAAATTAGAATGAATTGGCAATGGCAATAAAGTCGGCTGCTTTTAAGGAAGCACCACCAATGAGTCCGCCATCCACATCCATACAGGCAAACAGCTCTTTTGCATTTTGCGGATTGCAGCTGCCACCGTAAAGGATAGAAATATTTTCGGACACTTCTTTACCATATTTTTTATTGATCTCGGAACGGATAAAATTATGCATTCCTTGTGCCTGGTGACTGGTTGCAGTAACACCTGTACCAATGGCCCAAACCGGTTCGTAAGCAATGATGAGTTTTGCAAAATCGGCTGCCGACAAATGAAACAAGGCATCTTTCAATTGCTGTTTCACTGTTTCCAGATGTGTATTCGCATTGCGTTGTTCGATCTGTTCACCCAAACAAAAGATAGGTGTTAAGTTCTGTGCCAGAGCAGTATTTACTTTTTGAGCAAGCAATTGTGCATTCTCTCCGAAGTATTGTCTGCGCTCGGAATGTCCGATGACCACATAATTAGCTCCGCAAGAAGCGATCATGCCGGCAGATATTTCACCTGTAAAAGCACCATTCTCGGCCTGATGACAGTTTTGTGCTGCCACAGCAAAATCACTCTTCCCTTTTACTTTATCTGCAACAGCTGCCAAATGGATAAATGGCGGTGCAATGATCTTCAATACATCCTGTGCGGTGTTGGATGCAACTATTTCTGTCACCAGCTCCATTCCGGGAGCCAGCTCTTTATTCATTTTCCAGTTTCCTGCTACGATCTTTCTTCTCATTTTCAAAAACAATTATTGAACTCTAACACGTGGATCTAAAATACCATACACAATGTCCACCCCAATATTGATCACAACGAAGATGGTGGCAAATATCAAAGTGGCACCCATCACCACCGGCAAGTCGTTGGCCGACAATGCCGTTACAACTTCACTACCAATTCCTTTCCAGTTAAATACATTTTCTACGAACACCGCTCCTGCCATCAACCCGGCAAACCAACCTGAAATGGCTGTGATCACTGGGTTCAAAGCATTCTTCAAAGCATGTTTGAATACCACCTTATAGAACGACAATCCTTTTGCGGTAGCTGTTCGCACATAGTCTTGCGATAATACATCCAGCAAAGAGCTGCGTGTTAACTGAATGATGATGGCCAATGGACGTAAGCCCAAGGTCAATGCCGGAAGGATCAAATTCTTCAGATCCAGTTTTTCATCCCCGAAATCATCGATGGTGAATAAAGAACCTACGGTGTTCAATCCTGTGTATTCGTTCAGGATGTGACCGAACAACCAGGCGATCAATAATCCGACAAAGAAGGAAGGCCAAGCCATTCCGAAGATCGCGAAGATCAATGAGGATTTATCCCACCAGGTGTTTTTCTTGATGGCCGAAAGGATACCCAGCAAAATACCGAGTATAGCTCCGAAGGTGATGGATACAAAAGCAAGTACTGCTGTTTCGGGTAATGTTTCGATCACGATCTCCGACACTTTCCGTTTGGTGATGTAGGATCTGCGTAAGTATGGATATTTGATCACCACCACTTTGGAGCCGATGTGAAACAGCTTCATGTGTGATGAATATTTATCGAGACTCAAATACAGGTAATGATCTTTGTTGACATCATCGTGCACCGAAACAGGCGAAAGGTCGTTGATGTACATCACAAACTGTACAGGCAATGGTTTGTCCCTTCCAAGATCGCGGTTGATCGCATCAATAGATGCCTGATCGGCACGCTGCCCCAACATGGCACGGGCAGGATCGCCCGGCAATACGTTGAACAAAAGAAATACTACGGTGATCACCCCTAGCAACACCAGGAATCCGTAAAATAATCGTTTGAATATAAATTTTATCACAAGCTCTTTTTTCTACTTTTTAAAATGCATTGCTTTCACATCATTAAACGAAGGGAAAGAATGGTAATGCCACATGTCCAACACGTTGCCGCCTTTCAGCAACATCAATCCCGGGTTGGAACGGATCATTGTTTTTAATACGGTTCCATCGCTATTGTAAAATTCCAGTTGCGATGAATTGGTTTCCTGTTTAAACTTATCAATTGTTTCTTTGGTGGAAGCGGTCAGCACCACAAAAGCAATATTTTCCTGCTTGCACAATGTTGCAAAATCGTTCACTGCTCCAAACACATCTTTATCGGCTGCTTCCAGATCGTAGGCTACCAGCAAAAAGTTATAGTCCGGATTCTCGATCACATCCTGCGTATAGTCGGCACCATCGGCATTGGAAATACTAAAATCTTTGATCTTTGGCTCGATGCCTTTTTTGGTTACTTCTGTTCTGCTGTCCACATACTCATACAGCTCTTCCCATTTATCCGGCCATTTATCAAACTCCTTCTTCTCCCCTGTTTTTTTGTCTTTCAAAATGTAATAGAATTTCAACTCATCGGGTGTGCCTTTCGTTTGCTCCGGAATGTTCTTTCCTATGGCATACGGACGGAAGTCGATCACCGGTAAATAGTTGTACGTGTAGATCGGGAAAGCAAATGAACCCGCCAGAATGATCACCAGCAAAGCATTTTCAAAACGTTCGCCAAACAATGGAGCGATATGATCTTTGCCAATGAACAGGATGATGATGAACACCATCAGGATCACATCCTTGCTGAACGATTGCCATGGTGTGAGTGGAATTGCATCGCCAAAGCAGCCACAGCTGGTCACTTTGTTATAATAAGCCGAATAGAACGTGAGGAAGGTAAAGAATACCATCATCAGCAATAAGAGCCAGAGTGTAAGCTTTACGCGGGCACCAATGAGCAAGGTAAAACCCAATGCTATTTCGAAAATGCAAATGAACATGGCCAATGGCGTTGCCACAGGCACTAAAAAATGTGTGCCGAACACTTCAAAATATTCCACCAATTTGTAGGAAAAACCCAATGTATCATTGGCTTTGATAAAGCCGCTGAAGATAAAGAGCAGACCAACAAAAATGCGGGATATGATGGTGAGGGTTCTCATGCAGGACTATTCACTAAGCTTGATTAATGCAAAAACAGAATAATTGATCATGTCATGAAAATTGGCATCGATGCCTTCGGAGATGATCGTTTCTCCTTTGTTATCTTCAATCTGTTTGATACGGAAGATCTTCATCAACATCAGGTCGGTCAATGAGCTGATACGCATATCTCTCCAGGCCTCACCATAATCGTGATTCTTATTTTCCATCAAACTTTTTGCTTCCTGAGCATATTTATCAAACAGCTTGGCTACCTCATCGGTAGGCAGTTCCATACGTTCATCATTCTTAAGAGCAAGCTGAATAAGACCGATGATGGAGTAATTCACAATACCAATGTATTCCGAACGTACATCATCATTTACTTTTTGAGTACCTTTATCCTCAATATTGCGGATGCGTTGTGCTTTGATAAAGATCTGATCGGTGATGGAGCTGGTGCGAAGGATGCGCCAGGCGGTACCATAATCTTTATTTTTTTTAAGAAAAATATCTTTACAAAGAGCAATAGCGGAATCGTATTGAGTAGAAGTTTTATTCATAATTTTGTCCTTACACAGAATCTTTACATAAATAGTGGCACAAGATAACGTTTTTTTTCAGAAAATAGAGCGGATTTTTGACCAAAAATCAGCCCCCTTGGTGATGGGTATTTTGAACATCACATCCGACTCGTTTTACGATGGTGGGAAGTACTTGCAGCCCGGTGCCTACCTGGCACAAGCGGAGAAAATGATCAAAGAAAGAGCCGATATCCTCGACATTGGCGCCTACTCTACCCGTCCGGGTGCTGCCGAAGTAGATGAAGCTACTGAAAAAGAACGACTTACAAGTGCTATTACTACTATCAGGAAACAATTCCCCGAAGTGCTTATTTCAGCCGATACTTTCCGAGCTTCTGTAGCCCAAAAAGCCATTGAAGCAGGTGCCAATATCATCAACGATATTTCCGGAGGAACCATGGATGAGGCCATGTTCAACACTGTTGCGGAGCTGGATGTGCCGTATATCCTCATGCACATACAAGGCACCCCACAAACCATGCAGGTAGATCCACAGTATGAAAATGTGACCCAGGAAGTGAAAACCTTCTTTGAAGAACGTATAGAGATCTTGAATAAAAAAGGGCTAAAAAAGATCATTCTCGACCCCGGATTCGGGTTCGGAAAAACCATAGAACACAACTATCAACTGCTCCGTGAGATGGATCAATTTCAAGGTTTAGGCTTGCCTGTCCTTGCCGGCATCTCCCGAAAATCAATGATATATAAATTATTGAATATCAAAGTAGAAGAATCGCTTAACGGAACTTCTATTTTAAATACTTTTGCGCTGCAAAAAGGAGCGAAGATCCTCCGTGTGCACGATGTTAAAGAAGCCAAGGAAGTAGTTCAATTGCATTCCCTCCTCAACAAATAATAGATGAAATTAGCGGCTGCCGAACTCAAGGAATTTTTGGATGAGAAATACGAACAATACAACCGTTTGGATTTTATTGAGTCCGATCCCATCAGCATCCCACACTGTTTCAGTAAAAAAGAAGACATTGAGATAGCAGGATTTTTAGCAGCCACCATTGCCTGGGGACAACGCGTGACCATCATTAACAATGCGAACAAATTGATGAAGCTGATGGATGATGCTCCGCACGACTTTATACTGAATGCCAAAGCCAAGGACCTGAAACGCTTTCACAACTTTGTTCACCGCACGTTTAATGGCACCGATGCCATGTTCTTTATGAGCAGTTTGCAAAACATCTATCAAAACCATGGCGGACTGGAACAGGTATTTGTGAGCAAGAGCAAGGATGAGGCCTGCAAGGAAGGCATCATGAATTTTAGAAAAGTGTTCTTTTCCATTCCTCATCCCGAGCGGACAGGCAAGCATGTGAGTAACCCTGCAGAAAATTCCAGTGCTAAGCGACTGTGTATGTATTTACGATGGATGGTGCGGGATGATAAACGCGGTGTTGACTTTGGAATATGGAAGAACAGCGTACATGCCAAGGATCTGATGTGCCCGCTGGATGTGCATACAGGCAATGTAGGCAGAAAGCTGGGCTTGCTGAAACGTACTCAAAACGACTGGAAAGCAGTGACTGAATTAAGCGATAGCCTCCGCAAACTTGACAAAAAAGACCCTATTAAATATGACTTTGCCCTGTTTGGATTGGGTGTGTTTGAAGGGTTTTGATGCTTGAGTTAATTTTATTATATTAGCTGTTGTATAACTTTAATCCGCATAAGGGATAAATATTGCTGAAAGCAAACCGTTGTGCTTAATTAAAAAACAAATTATATGAGATTAATCATTATAATAATGATCACATTATTACCAATCACTGCATTAACGCAGGAACAAAAGTCGTTTAAAATCGATGATCTAATTGCATTACGTGAGTCTGACATTGAGAAAACCCATGAATTTTTAAAATCTAGATTTTTTGATTTTGTAAAAAAGGAGGAGAATTGCTGCTATCACTATGCCTTGAATTATAACAAATATTCAAAAACGGCTGATATGTGGACTTTTAAATATTTTGATGGTAGAGTAAAAGTTTTGCAAGGAGGGGAAGCCGAATTATTGTTATTTATCAAAGGACAATTAAAATCCTATAAAATCGACATGAAGTTTAAAGACGAAGGATGGGTGGAAACTGAGTTTAAATATAGAAATCATGACATCCTTTTTCGGGAAAACGATGGACTATCTAAATACGAATTATATATAGATTAATTAATGGAATTTGCACATTGTGTCAACTCACCAAACCAAATTGATTCTAATGATTTTGAGTCAATTCTTAAGTTAATTGTTAAAGGAGGTCAAGTAAATTCGCAAAATTTATCTCATCGACTTAGGAGAGCTGATTTAATTGCCTATTCTAAGATAGCTAATTCTATTGTTGCTTGTGCAGTTCTCAAAAACCCTAATCCGAACTACAAATTAAATGTGTTTGAAAAATCTCAATCAATAAATTCTCCAAATGAATTCAGCCTTGAATTAGGATATGTATTTACAGATAGTAATCATCGAGGAAATGGATTCTCTTCCATTCTATGCAATAAAATAGTAAACTCGAAGCCAAATGCAAATATTTTCGCTACTACCAATGTCGAAAATTTACCAATGCAAAAAATTTTACAGAAAAATGGATTTTTTCAATCTGGAAAGGAATATATTGGAGATTATAATGACAAATTAGTTCTACTGATAAAAAATAACTAAGCATCACAATATGTATAGTACATACCTCTCGGGATACACACCATACACGGAAAGTTGGAATACAACATCTGCCATTTTATGAAGACATGTATATTTTGTGGGAACAAACCTGAGTCGAAGACAAAGGAGCATGTAATCCCGAAGTGGCTAATTGAAATGACAGGAGATCCGAATAGAATTACCCTCCTTGGAAAATATCGCGACACTCTTCGTAAATACCCTTGGAAAAATTTCACATTCCCAGCTTGTGACAAATGTAACGGAGAATACGCAAAACTTGAAAGTCGAGTAAAAATAGTTATTCAGAAATTGCTTGAAAAATTGTCATTATCCGAAATGGAAATTAATGACCTATTAGATTGGTTAGATAAAGTACGAATAGGAATTTGGTTGGGACACATTCAACTCGACAAACAGGATGATTTAAAGCCAAATTTTCACATCAAACAACGACTTGGAGTTTCTGATCGAATGGCTTCAATCTCATACATTAAAGACAACCGCTTAGGGATTGGATATA
This sequence comes from Bacteroidia bacterium, assembly GCA_016786925.1. Taxonomy (GTDB): domain Bacteria; phylum Bacteroidota; class Bacteroidia; order 2-12-FULL-35-15; family 2-12-FULL-35-15; genus 2-12-FULL-35-15. The sequence goes on along the minus strand of JAEUTU010000127.1, from coordinate 17,018 downwards.
CAGGGACCGAGTTTCCTGCATTTAGAACCTCTCCAAGCTGCTTTACTTTGTTTATTAACAATGTAGCGATATTTAATCTATCAAAAGAGTTTGCCTTTACGAGAAGACTTGGTTTTCCATTTCCCAAAAAAATACTTTTTGTACCTAACGAATCTCGTGTACAGATTGATGATTTCGACAGTGGTACAGAGAGAATAATGTTCCCCATAATTAGAAAAAATATTTTATCTAATTCGGTACGAATTTATCAAGCAATATTTAAAGTAGCAGGGAAATATTCTCCTCCCGAGATAGAGACAGAATATTTTTCAAAGTATTTCATTGATGGAAAAGCAAAAATATTTATCGAAAATGATTTTACAGGAGAAATTGGCTTTATGGAAGGAAATTTAAATATTGGAAAGTCCGTTGATTTAAATCGAACATTTCTAATGAACAAACTTGCAATACAAACTTTAGAGTTCCAGAATTATTGCTTGACGGAATTATGTCCTTGCTACGAATTATTAGATGATGATGAACGAAAAAAGAGAAATCAATTTTATCGCGAAAATATCAAATTTAATATACATTATATAAACAAATTGAAAAAAAACGTCAGCTGACATTACCTACAACTTGCGGCCTTTATGCAAGTTGATAATACATAAATTAAAGGTTCCTAAATAGTGTAAAATATTTTGTATTTGCCATTGAGTTCATTACTTTTAATTTAGTTTTTCAGTTAAGAAAGTTTTATGCAACTAAACCACACAGCGTAGCTGCGAAACATTAACACCAAACATGAAAGCCATCATCCATACACGATACGGCCCGCCAGAAGTAGCTCAGTTAAAGGACATTCCTAAACCAATCAACTAAAGCCGCAAACCATTGGCAATTATTAAAACATACAACAACAAAACATTTTATAATGTATAAAATAATATTTGCAGGACTATTCCTAACGATCTCAACCATTTGTTACGGGCAAAACCCACCCAATGTTTTTAAAACCTACAATGAATTTAAAGAGAATAAACCATCTGAGTATGTCGATTTCAGTATAGAACTATGGTCCGCTGGCAATCTTACTAATTTCAAAAGAAGAACATATTATAGGATCAAAAAAGTGGCTCCATTGTCTAAAAGAAAAGCATTAAAAAAAGAAGTATGGGGTGTAATTTTTGAAGGTAGTGAATACATAAATAGTTTCCCATATTCAGGATTATGTGAGTATGATTATATACAGGGTAAAGGATATTATACTTATTTTAACGGAAAACAAATTGACTCATATGATATGCAAGTTAAATTGGGTATCATTAAGCAAGGAGAAAAGATCAAACAGCTTTGGGGTAAATCAGCTTATGTTATTCTACCTGATGGTACCTTAAAATGGCTTAATCCTGAGTTGTTAAAAGAATTGATCTCTGATAATAAAATTCTTCTTGAAGAATTAGAAGCGCAGAATTTAAAAGAAGAAGATGTATATAAAATGTTTGAGATATTAAAGAGATATAACAGTACTAAAAAGTAAATATTGCCCACGGCATGTTGAAACAATCCCATGAAAGCCATCATCCATACACAATACGGTCCGCCAGAAGTAGCGCAGTTAAAGGACATTCCTAAACCACTACCAAAAGAGAATGAACTTTTAGTGAAAGTATATGCCAGTACTGTTAACCGTACCGACTCCGGTTTTAGAAGTGCAGAATATGTTATTTCCCGCTTTTGGAGTGGCTTGATCAAACCTAAACAACAAACATTAGGTTCTGAATTTTCAGGCGTGGTAGAAGCTGTTGGAGCTCAGGTAACAGAATTTAAAATTGGAGATAAAGTATTTGGCTTTAATGACAAACAATTTGGCGGTCATGCCGAATACCTTACCATTGAAGCATCTGCCGGAGTAACACACATGCCTAGCAATGTTGATTTTGAAACAGCTGCTGCTATTTCCGAAGGCGCACATTATGCCCTGGTGGACATTTATGCAGCAAAAGTCAGTGCCGGACAGAACGTGATGGTGTATGGAGCAACAGGAGCCATCGGCTCGGCTGCAGTACAACTCTTAAAACATTTTGGCGCGCAGGTCACCGCGGTGTGCAATACCAAAAATGTTGAATTGGTAAAGTCACTGGGAGCCGATGTAGTAATTGATTATCAAACGCAAGACTATAAACAAGTTGGACAACAATTCGATTTCATTTTTGATGCCGTAGGAAAAAGTTCATTCGGAGCATGCAAGCCTTTATTAAAAGAAAAAGGCATTTATATTTCTACTGAACTGGGCAAGAACGGAGAGAACATTCTCTTTGCACTCACATCGAAGTTCTGCAGCGGAAAGAAGCTCCTCTTCCCTATTCCACTCACTAAAAAAGAAGACATAGAATTGTTAAGAGACCTTGTACAACAAAACAAATTCAAACCGGTGATCGATAGAGCCTATCCTTTGGAGCAAATTGTGGAAGCCTACAAATATGTGGAGTCGGGACAGAAGACGGGGAATGTTATAATAAAGGTTGTTGGTTCTTAGTTGTTGGTTGTTGGAGATCTACGAATACGAATCCGTACGAATGTACGAATTACGAATTAGGAAAAGGAGATTGAGGATTTGAGGATTGGGGAATTAAATGTCAGTTCGAGCCAGAGGCTGCCCCGAGCGCAGTCATTTCGAGCCTGTCGAGAAACGAGTGGAGAACGCTTGAGAAATTGAATAACTTTAGAACCAAAGCCTGCCGAAGGGAGAGCACTTGAGGAAATAGTACGCAGATCATTAGGATTGAATGGATGAAAAAGATGAGGTCAGTTTGATTGATGATTGATAATTTTAAAACAAAAATGATAATTAGAACAAACTCCCTCTCCTTTGGAGAGGGCTGGGGAGAGGTCAACCAATGAAAAAAGAAAGAATCTACGCACTTGTATTTGCCAGTGTATATCCATTGTACATCAAAAAGGTGGAAAGCAAAGGCAGAAGCAAAGAAGAGCTGGACACTGTTATTTTCTGGCTGACAGGTTATGATAAAAAGTCGCTCCAAAAACAGATAGACAAGAAAATAGATTTTGAGACCTTTTTTGCTGAAGCTCCGCAATTGAATCCGAATGCATCCAAAATAACCGGTGTTATTTGCGGTTATCGTGTCGAAGAAATTGAAGATCCTTTGATCCAGAAAATGCGCTATTTAGATAAACTGGTGGACGAGTTAGCCAAAGGAAAAGCAATGGAGAAGATCTTAAGGAAGGGTTAAGGAAATTATAAATGATAAATTATAAATGATAAGTAGGAAGAATGATTTAGGATTGAGGATTGAGGAATTAAATGTCAGTTCGAGCGAGAGCCTGCCCCGAGCGCAGTCATTTCGAGCCTGTCGAGAAACGAGTGGAGAACGCTTGAGAAATTGAATAACTTTAGAACCAAAGCCTGCCGAAGGGAGAACACTTGAGGAAATAGTACGCAGATCATTAGGATTGAATGGATGAAAAAAGATGAGGTCAGTTTGATTAATGATTGATAATTTTAAAACAAAAATAATTGTTAGAACAAACACCCTCTCCTTTGGAGAGGGCTGGGGAGAGGTGAAAAACACTAAAAAATTAAACAGACAAAACATGAACACAACATCCGCCAAAGAAATATACAACTCCAGAATACTGAATACGAGTGTAGAAAAAGTATATCAGGCATTTGCTGATCCTTTGCAACTAAAGAACTGGTGGGGACCGGAAGGTTTTACCAATACCATTCATGAATTTGACTTACAAGTGGGAGGCAAATGGATCCTTACCATGCATGGTCCGGAAAAAGGGAATTATGAGAATGCTTCTGTATTTACAAAAGTAGAACCACAGCGATTAGTAGCCTGGACAAGAAGCTCACAACCTTTGTTCGATATGGAAGTCGGTTTTGAAAAGATCAACGATACACAAACAAAAATATCGTTCCGTATGATGTTTAATACGGAGGAAGAATGCAATAAAATAAGACCATTTGCAGCACCCAAGAACGAAGAGAATTTCGATAGACTGGAAAGGGAATTGAAGAAGGAGAATTTCAGGAATTAAGATTGAGAAATTAAATGTCAGTTCGAGCGAAGTCGAGAACGCTTGAGGAAAAGAACTTAGATCAATAGGATTAATTGGATTTAGAAATTGGGGATTGATGATAATTAAACAATCAAAATAATTCCTTAAATTTATTGTTATAAGTTCTAACTATTGAGAATATTAACTCGCATATTGCCCCTACTCTTTTTTGTGCTGCTATTTGCAGGGACAACAGCTAGTGCTCAACAAATTTTCTACTCTATCCCAAAACAAGAGTTGAACTTGTATAAAATGATCGGGAATGAAAATAAAAAATCTATCCAGACGATCAAGGAATTTGAGATCAGCAAGCAAGTCACACTCAAAGAATACAAAGAATACCTTGCTGCTATCAAAAAAGATTCGAGCGAGGCATTCTACCGCACACAATTACCTGACACTTCGATCGGAACAAAAGCTGTCAGAGAAAAATACCTGAATGAAAAACAATATGAAGATTTCCCTGTTCTGGGTATCTCCTGGGACAATGCCATGAACTATTGCAAGTGGAAGACCATCAAAGAGAATAAAGACAGTATCCGCATTATTTACCGATTGCCACATTGCTCGGAATGGCTTTCTGCTCATTACTATTTAGAGAATACAAAACAAAAGCACGATCTCAATAAAAATTATTCTGACTGGACTTTAGCAACTTACGATGAATCTTTTTTTTTGTTTAACAAAGCCAATGAACCGATCAATTTCTTTTTCGATCATTTTTATTTTCACTCATCAAATGATGCGCGTGTACTCAAGCGTAAACGGGTAATGGGCAACAATTTTTTTTATCAACAGGATAAAAAATTCATGGACTTTGCCAGCTTTTATGCCAATGACGGTTACAAATACATTGGCTTCCGTTGTGTAAAAGAACAAGTGAAATCTGTTCCAAAAGAATTGAACGATAAGAGTTTGAGTACTTCACTTTTAAACTATTGGGGGATCAAAAGAAAATGAAACAGCTCCTTTTCATAATAGCCTCCCTCCTGCTCTTTTCCTTTATTCAAAACGGAAAAGAAAAGCATGTTTTTAAAAACAGTTATACTCATTGTAAATATGAAACCACCGCAGGTCGTTTAAATGGAACATATGTTTCGTATTATCCCAACGGTAAAAAGAAAGCGGGAGGTTTTTTTGAAAATAATTACCGTATAGGCAAATGGACTGTTTGGGATTCAACGGGAAGAATGCGTATGCAAAGAGTTTATACAGATCCATTTCATTTTACACGTATTGTTCCTGCTGTGCCAAAAGATGCACCTGTTCAGTTATTGAATACTTCGCCTTATGAGATCTGTTACAATGAAAAAGGATATATCCATTACTTTCCTCTGCAGGAAAGAGCTGTTATGTGGTCGAAACGCATCTGGAGAGAAATAAGACCTTCTGAAAACCCGGTCTTATTCAATAACAACAAACTCTTTCAATTGATCAACAAAGGGCTGAATGAGCAACTGTTTAAAGCATACAACAGCAAGGATGATGAGTTCAGGGAGGAATTAAAACAAATCCAAAACACCAATAATTTAAAGGTAATTGCTTTTAAGCTAAAGGAAGATACATTTTTTGACAAGGACCGGCTGGTTTCAGAATCGAGGATAATAGGCATTTGTCCTGTTGCCATCAATAATAACACAAACGATACCTCAGACCTCTATTGGATCTATTTCCCTGAACTAAGAACAATACTAGCTCAGGAGCAAGTGCAAATAACAAAGCAGATCAAAAGCATGGACGATCTGTTCTTTTACCGTTATTTTTATGGCCAGATCTATAAAGAATCGAATGTGTATGACAGACCTATTTCAGCTTATGCTAAAGGAATGGAAGCGGTAAAAGAATCCGAACGCATAGAAATGAGTTTGATCGAATCCGAACATGATATCTGGATCAGCTTGGCGGAATAAATGAAATTTAAACAAAAAACTTGCAGGTGATAACACCTGCAAGGGCAAAAGATGAAATATTTAATAACCCTTTTTTTTATTTGTTTGTTGTTTTCAGGCTGTAATAGCTATGAAAACAAAAGCATTTATAAGATCCGGAAAGGCGAACAAGTAAACATCTACTACTCCACAAACTCCTGTTGTTATTACTGTCTCTTTAACAGTAAAGAATTAAAACATACACAACTAAAAGATAAAATAACCATAGATCCCGGCCCGGACGATTGCGCAGGATGTAATTATATAGCCGCATTTGTATTTGAGGGAACATCACCCGGGATAGATACCATAAAATTGAAACGACTAGGAGCAACAATGAATTGTGACAGTACAGAAGTGGAACAGGAAAGGTATATAATTCAAGTATATTAGATCACTTATACATGGAAAACACTAATACATTCAAAACTAAAACAGGCTATTGTCATGTGCTTGCTGATAAGATCGTATTGAGCAGAGATGGAGTAATTGGCAATGTTGCAGCAATAACTGTTGGAAATAAAATATCACAGATCTTGATCATCTATGGTATCATAGCTGTTGCTTTCATATACATGGGTATTGATTCGTATCAAAAGCAACAGATACCGCAAGCCATTTTAATGAGTGTCTTTGCATTGTATCTTATATTTAACATTATTAATAGTAGAAATCACTCGACAACACCTATTATAGGAAGGAATAAGATCAAAGAAGTGAAATTCAAAAAAGGAATTTTGGGAATGAGCCGCTCCCGCTTTGAAGTATTATTTGAAGATGAAAACGGGAAATTAAAGAAGCGACTCATTCTTCTACCCGGAGCTATGGATGGAAGCAGTGAAACAGAAAAAGCATTGGCATTATTTAGAGCAGAGAAACTGCTGAACGAATAGCTCATTTAAATTCTCCCTTTTACCATTATTTTAAATATTTCTTTTAAAAAACTTGCGCAACCAAAAGGTTGCACATATATTTGCAACCGATTAGTTGCTTAAATAATAATTTTTATGAGAAGAGATGTATTCCAAGCCATAGCCGATCCAACACGCAGAGCCATCATTACGCTCATCGCTTTACAAGCTATGACACCCAATGCTTTGGCAGAACACTTTGATACTTCGCGACAAGCGGTATCCAAACATTTAAAGATCCTGACGGAATGTGAATTGGTAGAACAAACACATCAAGGACGGGAGATCTATTACCAATTGAATGTCAACAAAATGAAAGAAGTAGATAAATGGCTGGAACAGTTCCGCAAGATCTGGGAAAAGCGCTTTAACCAATTAGATAATGTATTAGCTAACCTTAAAAACAAAAAATAACAAATGAATCCAAATCTTCAATTCGACTTTATTGTCAACAAAGAAAATAATACGGTAAATGTAAAACGTGAGTTTGCAGCTGGTCTGCAATTGGTGTGGGACGCCTGGACCAAACCTGAATTATTGGATCAGTGGTGGGCACCAAAGCCTTACCAGACAAGAACTGTTTCCATGGATTTCCGTGAAGGTGGCATGTGGTTGTATTATATGGAAAGTCCGCAAGGAGAAAGACATTATTGTTTGAACCATTACAAGAAGATCAGTCCGCTAAAAAGTTTCTCCGGATTGGATGCTTTTTGCGATGAAAAAGGAAATGTAAACACGGAATTTCCGCGCACCGTTTGGAATAACACATTTGTAGAAACAAGTAATGATATCACTACCGTGAATATTGTTGCTCAATACGAATCATTAGAAGACCTGGAAAAGATCATTTCTATGGGCTTTAAAGAAGGATTTACCATGGCATTGGGTAATTTGGATCAGTATTTAGAAGCACAAGTAAAACTTCGTAAAGAGAACAAAACGAGCAACAAAGCACGTGTATGTAGCTATTTGAACTTTGATGGCAAAACTGAAGAAGCATTTTTATTCTACCGCTCTGCTTTCAGATCAGAATTTGTTGGAAAAGGCATCCAACGCTTTGGCGATATTCCTGCGAGTCCTGAAAATCCGCCTATTACGGAAGAGATCAAAAAAATGATATTACATGTGGAATTGCCAATCACAGGAGGTCATATTCTAATGGGAACAGATGCACCAAAAGAAATGGGCTTTACGTTGACAAAAGGAAACAACATGCACATTTGTCTGGAGCCCGAATCAAGAGCGGAAGCCGACAGATTGTTCAATGAACTTTCAGCAGGCGGCAATGTAACTATGCCTATGGCGGATATGTTCTTTGGTGCTTACTTCGGTGAATTCTCCGATAAATACGGCATCAACTGGATGATCAATTATTCGGATTAGAAGTTGGACGCTGGAGGCCGTATGTTACAGCCTTTGTTGGTGTTATCACCGACAAAGGAATCTAAGCAAGAAACAATAAATAGATCCTTGCAGGTGATAACACCTGCAAGGGCAATAAACAAAAACTAATACCCAATCACTATTTACTATTTACTAATCGCTATTCACTAAAAACTATAAAAAATGAAAAAAGACAAAATTATTTACTGGTCGACCACCGGCTTATTCGCTGCATTTATGGCTTTTACAGCAATACCGGATATTCTAAAAACACCTGAAACTGTTGAATTTATAAAACTTTTGGGCTATCCAGAATATTTTATCCCATTTATAGGAGTGGCTAAACTGGTGGGAAGCATCGCTATTCTTATTCCACAATTTAAAAAGATCAAAGAATGGGCTTATGCCGGATTGGCTTTCGATCTGATAGGTGCTATGTACTCCGTTATTACGGTACATGGATTCGACCCGGGCATGACCTTCATGATACCAATCTTTGCACTGATGATCATATCGTATATTTATAACAACAAATTGTTTTCGCACTAAGTGATAGTAAGCAGAACCGGTAAATTGGCGGTTCTTTATTATCTTTGAGTACACAATCATTAAAAAATGAAAAGATCCATTGCCCTACTTATACTTTTCATTCCATTATTAAGCTTATCTCAAAATAAGTATAAGCATGAATACAGGATCCACTTAAAGCCACAGCTATCTTCATATTCCATAGTATTTCCCGATACCATTGAGGTGGGAAAAAGAACAGTAAAATTCATTATTGCCGATAATAAGAATGAATTGATTCCCTTCGTTCATATTCAGGTTACTGAAAACAAAAACGACAGCACGATTCAATCAAACATTGATGGAATAGCGTATTACAAGCCTAAAAATGATAGCATTTCAATAAAAATTTTTCATCCATACTACACCCCTATTGAAATTAAAAACCTTGTTGTACCGATGAATTCTGTTTTATTTTTATCAACAGCACTAGGCAAATCAAATGCACTCAGCATAGCCATCATTTACAGTAAAAGAAAATTAACCGAAGCGGAGATTGAGCAAATAAATAATGATCTTAGCTTCAACAAAGGTGATAATGAATTAATTAAAAACAAAACCTGTTATATCAGTTGGGAAATATAGATGCTAAATAAAATTCACCATATCGCTGTCATTTGTTCCAATTATGAAGTATCGAAGAAATTCTATACTGAAACATTGGGATTAACGATCATTCGTGAGGTTTATAGAAAAGAACGAGATTCGTATAAGTTGGATCTGGCATTGAACGGAATGTATGTGATCGAACTGTTCTCCTTCCCCACTCCGCCCAAACGTTCAACACAGCCTGAAGCAAGAGGATTGCGTCATTTGGCATTTGAAGTCAGTGATCTAGAAAAGACGATAAAAGGATTGGAAGAAAAAGGAATTAAAGCAGAAGCGATACGCATGGATGAATTCACAGGAAAACGTTTCTCTTTTATTTTTGATCCGGATGAACTGCCTATAGAATTGTACGAGTTATAATCTGTACCTTTGTAAAAAAATTACAAAGAGACACATTTTATGAAACAGTTATTAGTAAGCATTAGTGCGTTTATATTATCCTTTAATCACTTACAAGCTCAATGTCCAACTGCGGCAGTTGTTTTATCTACACAAGCCGAAGTAAATGCCTTTCCAACAACCTATGCAGGTTGTACCATTTTACCGGATGGAGTCGACCTGGAGATCATGGGGAATGATATTACCGACCTTACACCATTATCACAAATAACTTCTATTCAAGGAATATTAGAGATCCGTGATTGTGCTACCTTAACGAATTTAAATGGACTGAATAATTTAAGCATCGTTGGGAATGATCCATTAGATGGATTTATTATGCGCGATCTACCCCTATTAAATGATATTAGTGCATTAAATAGTCTAACAACAGTTCATGGAGAATTTACGATCCGTACCTGCAATTCTCTAACAACCTTAAACGGATTGAATAACGTAGATACTGCGAATGGCTCTTTGATCATCAGAGACAATGCACTATTACAAAACTTGAACGGATTGAACAGCTTAATTCATATCGGAGAAACATTAGAGTTGGTTCAGAATCCTGTACTTACTGACATTTCAGCATTGAGCAATGTCAATTCCATTGTAGGCGGACCGGAAGGCGGCATATTCATAGAAGCGAATACGGCATTGACCAATTTGACCGGATTAGGAAACAATAACACGACTGTTGGAGGTAATTTAGACCTCTTGTTGAACGACAATCTATCTCTTTGTTCCGTTCCGAGCATTTGTAATTATTTAGCGAACCCTCCTGTAGGCGCTATCATTACGATCAACACTAACATCACCGGCTGTAACACACAAGCCGAGATTCAAGCAGGTTGTGTTGCATTAAGTGCAGAAGAGAATGCAGATAATAACAATTTTACTGTTTATCCTAATCCTGCCAACGACATGATCTATATTAACTCGAGCAATACGAATGATCAAATTGAATTAAGAAATGTATATGGACAATTGATCAAACAAGTAAAGATTACATCCAATAAAACAGAATTAAATATTTCAGATCTATCACCAGGCATTTATTATATAAAAACAAGTGCACAAAATGCCTTGAATCGTTTTGTTAAACTATAATCTTTAGCCATGACCGACCGTCACTACCTTCAGCAGTTAAGAACACCAACAAAAGAGCAACCGCTTAAGATCTTAATGAGTGCCTGCTTAACAGGTATTACCTGCGGGTATGACGGAACAGCAAATGGAGAATTTCCTAGTGCATTGAAATTATTAAAACATGATACCGTAAAGATCATCACCTTTTGTCCCGAAGAATTTTCATTTGGCTCTCCTCGCGAAATGTGTGATATACATGGTGGAACCGGACTCGATGTACTAAATGGAAAAGCAAAAGTATTGACCGATTCAGGCATCGACTGGAGCGAAGGCATGATCAAAGCATCGGAGAAAATGTTGGAAATAGCAAAAAAAGAGCAGATCGATCTGGCAGTGATGATGGATGTGAGTGCTGCATGTGGCAGTCAGGTGATCTATGATGGCAACCGCTTTGCGGAGAACAAAAAATATCAGATCGGTGCGGGCGTAAGTGCTGCACAATTGATCCGTAATGGATTTAAAGTGATCAGTCAGCGCGACTTTGCTTCCTTAGAGATCTTATATTCTAAAATTGATCCAACACATACGATCAATGCTTCCGCAAAAGATCATCATGAGATCGATTGGTATAAAGAATATTTTAAAATATAATATTTCAAAACTTGTTGCGTTATCGTTCAGTCAATAAAAAAAACGATAATGAGAAAAACAACCGCTATTACTTTAGGAATTCTTTCCATCAGCCTATTCGCAACATCTTGTAAAAAGGATGAAGATCCACAACCGGCCACAACACCAACACCAACAACAAACACCTACCCTAACTATTTTAAATTAGAAACTGGGAATTATTGGATCTATCAGCAATATGATCTTGATACATTAGGGAATCTAACCGCAAAAAATGTATTTGACAGTTGCTATGTAGCAGCAGATACGATAATCAATGGGAAGAATTATCATACGCTCGTAAAACCTAAACCTTATTTCCCTGGTCAAATAGAAAAATACCATTTAATAGATTCATTGAATTATGTGGTTGATGCATCCGGAAAGATCATTTTTTCTTCTTCTGATATGACGAGCATTTTTGCAACAAATTATTACATGGCCACAGCATCTGATACATTATGCAGAGCAGAGATTAAAATGACTGATGCAAATACAAGTATAACGTGTGATGCCGGCACATTTAATACGATCAATGCAAAAGAAACATTTTACATGTATCCCAACTGGCAATCAGCAGGAAGTATAAGAGCACGCAATACAAAGTATGCCGAAAATATTGGTATGATCACCGAAACACTCCCTTTCTTTGTCTCCAACCCCAACTATGTTGAACGAAGATTGATCAGATATCATTTGAATTAATCATTTATTCCTGTCTAATTTAAATCATCCTCCATGCAGGTGATAACACCTGCATGGGGCATATAAGAACAATAGAGGTGAACTCCTTCATCAATCTTTCTTAATTCTTCATACTTAATACTTATTTCCCACTATTAACACCCCTATTTTTATACTCAAATTCAAGCCTGTGCTCATTTTTTGACGGCCTAAAAACTACCATTTATCGAAAATGTTAATAAATTTGTCGGATAAAAAGTAAAATTTATCGCAAAATATTTGTTTTGTATTCAAAAAAGCGTACTTTTGCACTCGAATTCAGGTATATAATCATAGAAAAATGAAAAACGTTATCCTTTCTTTATCAATATTAACAAGCCTTTTAGCTGTTTCTTGTAAAAAAGAAAACAACGTTTCTCCACAAACTGCGACTGCTGAAACAACGATTCATGTGGAATATCGCGTGCAAAGCGAGTCAGGAAATGTAGAGATCCTTTATTCTCAACCGAATGAGGATGGTATTTTTGAAACTGAATCAGAGACTGTAAACAGAACATATTACTCCATTAACTTCGATTGTAAAAAAGGGAACACCTTAATGGTAGAAGCAGCTAATGTTTTACCGGCAAGAAAAACAGTTCACGTTTCGATCTATGTTAATGGTACCTTATTCAAAGAAGCTTTTAGTTACGATCCTTCACAAAAAGCAATTGCCTCCGGCAATTTTTAATAATTAGATTTAGTTTAGAGAGATTTATCTAATTAACAAAAACCCGTTACTTCAACAGTAACGGGTTTTTTGTTCCCCTTTTTTGTATAATTTAGTAGTCGATTAAGCGAAGAACCTCACTATGGCTAAAAATTATAAATTCAAAGACATCAAAGTTTACTCATCGGACGAATGGATGGCAAATGCCACCAAAAAGTACCGTACCGTTTTCGATAGAGCAGAAACAACTTATATCCGCACCGAATTTTCTTTCTACAATAAATTATTCGATGAGCAGGAATGGAGTGCCAAGATCACACTCAAATGTTTTGAACTTAAAGGAACAGAACGAAAAGAGCTGTGCTCATTGGAGTCTACTCAAACCATTAAAATGGATGACAACATTGTGTATATCCGCGATGGATGGGGCAATACAACCGAAGGGGCTTACTGGTTCAAAGGCAATTATGTATGGGAAGGTTATATCGATGGTGAACTGGTGGGTTCCCGGAAATTCTTTATCGAAGAAGTTGGAAAAGTAACGGATACTAATAATCCTTATTTCAATTTTGAATCGATCAAATTATTTGCAGGTCCTTATGATGGCTGGAACATTACCAACCGTACCTATCTCAAAAAATTCGACCGAAACAAAACACCGTATTTGTGGGTGGAGTTCAAAGTCAAAACAAAGACCACGAGCGACTGGAACTATGAATTGTTCTTTAATTATTACGATGATGCCGGACAAGCAAAAGGACAAACCGTAAGAACAGGCTATATCGACAAGCATAAGAATGATCAGGTATTTACTTTCGATGCAGGTTGGGGCAGCGAATCGGCAGGAAGCTGGAAAGATGATAAATACAAAGTAGAGATCGTATTCATGGATACATTGATCGCTACCGTACCTTTTGAAGTGGGGAATGAAAACATCGAAGGCGTTGCATTACCGGTAGTAATGACCGAATCAAACACAGCCACAACAGGATCAAATAGTGCTACTACCGAACAGGTAGCAGAAGAAACCGTTGAGCAATTGCTGGCGAAAGTAGATGAACTGATCGGAATGGAAAATATCAAAAAGAACATCCGCGATCATATCAATTACATCAATTTCATCAAGCTAAGAAAAGAAAAAGGATTTGATGATAATAGCAGGATCAACCTGCACAGTGTATTCACCGGAAATCCGGGAACAGGAAAAACAACCATCGTGAATATGCTGGGTAAGATCTATAAAAAAATGGGCTTGCTAAGCAAAGGACACGTTATGGAAGTGGATCGCTCCGACCTGGTGGCACAATACATCGGACAAACAGCACCGAAAGTAAAAAAGGCCATTGAAGATGCGAAAGGTGGAATTCTGTTTATTGATGAAGCATACTCTCTCACCCGTGCAAAAGAAGATTCTAACGATTTTGGACATGAAGTGATCGAGATCCTTATCAAAGAAATGAGCGATGGAACCGGTGATATCGCCATCATGTGTGCTGGCTATCCAAAAGAGATGGAAAACTTTATTGATGCGAATCCGGGATTAAAATCGCGCTTCGGACATTATTTCCATTTCGATGATTATATGCCGGAAGAGATGTTTGCTATTGCTGAATTAGCTGCTACTAAAAAAGCGGTAACACTCACAGCCGATGCCAAGAACTATTTGCAGGAAATGTTGGTTGAAGTTTATCGTAATCGCGACAATGCTTTCGGAAATGCACGTTATGTATATTCAGTGATCGATGAAGCAAAGATGAATTTAGGATTGCGTTTGATGAACCATCCGAATGTAGCTGATCTATCCAACGAAACACTTTCTACCATTGAATTACAGGATGTTCAAAAAGTGTTTGCAGCCCAAGGCAAAAAGAAATTAAGTCTGGATGTAAACGAAAAATTATTGAAAGAAGGCTTGGCGGAATTGAATGCATTGACCGGAATGAACAACATCAAAGAAGAGATCAATGAATTGGTGAAGTTGGTTCGCTTTTACAAAGAAACAGGAAGAGATGTGTTGAACAAATTCTCTCTACATAGCATTTTTACCGGTAATCCCGGAACAGGCAAAACAACTGTGGCGCGTATCATTGCCAAGATCTACAAAGGACTAGGACTGTTGGAGCGTGGACATTTGGTAGAAGTAGATCGTGAAGGACTCGTGGCAGGATGGGTTGGACAAACAGCAACCAAAACACAGGAAAAGATCGCTGAAGCGCAAGGCGGTATTTTATTTATTGATGAAGCCTATGCACTAGCGAACAAATCAAATGGAAATGATTTCGGACAGGAAGCCATTCAAGTGATCTTGAAACGTATGGAAGATCTGCGTGGCCAATTTGGAGTGATCGTAGCGGGTTATACCGACAATATGCATGAGTTTGTGGAATCTAATCCCGGACTTAAATCACGTTTCGACAGAACATTTGTATTTAATGATTATGCTCCGGAAGAAATGTATTCGATCGCATTGTCGATCCTAGCGAAAGAACGCATCACACCCGATGCAGAAGCAGAAAAGCATTTAAAAGACTATTTCAACCTTATACATACCAACCGTGATAAACATTTCGGAAATGCCCGAACCGTTCGTCAGGTGATCGCAGAAGCTATCAAAAATCAGCATTTACGTTTAGCGGAATTACCAAGTGCACAACGAACAGCCGACATGCTGCATACACTCACACTAAGCGATGTAAAAGAATTTGAACTAAGCTCAGAACGTAGTTCCGGAACTAGCTTAGGATTTAAAATTGGAAATTAGGAAAAAGTATCAAGGAGTAAGTATCAGGTATTAAGACAAACTACTAAAGACTAATTACTTACGACTACTTTCAATACATTGGAAACGGCTTTGCCATTATCGATCGTGATAAAGTAAACACCTTTTGCAACAGAAGTAAGATCGATCACAGAATGCTGAACACCTTTGGTTGAAGTATCACCTTTGATGCGTTTTACTTCCTGTCCAAGAATATTGGTCATCACTACTTCTACTTCCGTTAAGCTATTGTAAGCAATTGTCAATTTATCATTTGCAGGATTTGGATACGCATTCAACACAGCAAATGATGCTTCTGCAATAGCTGCTTCATCAATACCTGTTAAACAATAGTTTTGGATCGCTTTCACCGCATTAAATAAATTCAAGCGTGCACCGGTAACAGTAATTCCACTCAAAGCAGCAATTGGATCAGCAGCATTCAACAATGAATCTTTTAATACCAAAGCCATTGCACTTGGATTGGCTTTATAGTTCGCAATAAAATCAGGACAAGCAACAGATAGCATCAATGCTACTGTTCCCGCCACATGAGGTGTTGCCATGGAAGTACCTGAGATGGATTGATAAGCATTACTTGGATATGTTGATGTAATGTTTGATCCCGGAGCACCAAGATCAATAGTCGTTGCACCATACCCTGCTGTTGCTTTTACATCATTACGGTTTGTATTGGTAACAGTGATCAACCAGTCGCTCGTACAAGCCGTTGGAATATCACCTTGCGCATCCACATTGTAATTGGCATTAGCTGTAGCTCCTGCACTTAAAATACCCACAGTACCTAATGAGTCGTACATCGCACACCACAAAGGATAATCAGCAGGATCAGCCAGATCCACACCAAATGATGAATTTGTAGAAACTACAAATGCACCTTTTGCTCCGTTCGTTTGATTGTATTCTCTACGTTGGTCACGAGCATATCCATACGCTTCCACTACATTCGATTCTAATCCTCCTGTATTACCATAAGCCAATGGCATCACTTTCAAATTCCAGTTCACACCTGTCACTCCTAATCCATTATTCCCTTTGGCGCCTACCGTTCCACTCACGTGTGTTCCATGCGATTGAGAAGGTACATTATCGGTATTGTTTTGTGTGTACCAACCATCATAATCATCTACATACCCATTATTATCATCGTCAATACTATTATTCGGGATCTCATCTCTGTTCTTCCAAAAGTTAAGGTCCTGATGATTAAGGTCAAATCCCCCATCCACAACCGCCACAACAAT
>JAEUTU010000112.1 GCA_016786925.1 Bacteroidia bacterium | reverse complement strand
GCCATCGGGAGTTAAATAAGGAACTCTATAGCTGTAAAATAAAGTATCCATTGCTGCGGTAGAATCGATCGCATCAAATGGATGAAATAAATTATCGGTTCCCTTATAGAGATATTTCATTTTAAAATCATCAGGAGTAGTCGCATCGCCTTCAGCAATGCCGATATCACCATCCCCATCCGTAAAGGAGATAATACAATCAGCAGAATCAAGACCATACTTTACATACTGAACAAACTCGATCTTTGGTTCAGGTGGAAAATCTTTCTCCTTTACACATGAAATAAGAATGGTAAGGGAAAAAAGGATAAATATGGACTTTAATAGTTTCATTTGTTCTATAAAGTTACGACATTTTCAATAAATAACCTGAAACAGCAAAAAATATTGTTTTTAAATTTCAGGGCTAATTTTCTGAACAATAACGGTTTCTATCCTTGTTTTAGATACAAGTTTTATCTTGAACAGGAAATGGTCGATCTTGATCTCCTCGTTAATTTCGGGAATGCTTTCGTGATAATGCATGATCAAACCTCCAATGGTCTCAAAGTTTTCCAAAATAGGTAGATCGAGATTGTATTTCTGATTGATATAATCGGTTTCCAGACGCGCAGAGAATACAAAAGAGCCATCTGCCAATTCACGTTCAATTAACTCTTCCTTGTCGTGCTCATCTTCAATTTCGCCAAAGATCTCTTCCATCACATCTTCCATAGTGATCATTCCGGAAGTACCGCCAAACTCATCAACAACAACAGCTATACTTTTATGTTGCTGAATAAAAATGGTCAATACCTCATTAGCCGCCATCGACTCGGGAACGATACTAACCGGAAGAAGAATACTTTTAATGCTTTGCGGCTGCTTAAACAGCTCTTTCGAATAAACGTATCCAATGATGTTATCAATGGATTCGGAATAGATCAAAATTTTGGATAAACGAGTTTGAACAAATTTCTCTTTCAATTCATCGATAGACGACCGAACATCCATTGCAATAATCTCTGTCCGGGGGATCATACACTCTCTAGCCTTTACACTCGAAAAATCCAAGGCATTTTGAAAGATCTGGATCTCATGATCCATTTCCGCCTTTTTTTCCACGGCAGCTGTTCCTTCACGTACATAATTATCGAGATCGATGATCGTGAAGGCTGAATTCTCTTTCTCGATCTTTACTCTAAATATTTTTTTCAAAATAAATTCAGAAAGACCGATCGTTATCATTACAAACGGATACAATAATCCATAAACAATAGTAAGCGGGAAAGAGAACAAACTAAGTGTTCTGTTCGGATTGATCCGGAATAAATTTTTTGGTAAATATTCCGCTGTTACCAATATAAAAATAGTAGATAAAAATGTCGAGATCAACAACACTGCAATTTTAGAAGACACAAAACCACCTATGATGGGCTTTAGCTCTTCGTCCATATAAATACCAAACACAACCAAAGCAATGTTATTCCCCAGTAACATCGTTCCTAAATAACGGGAAGGATATTTATTGAAATAAGAAAGGATCTTGGCTGAAAAATTACCTTGTTTATTTTCCAGCTCAATTCGCAGTTTGTTGGAGGTAATAAAAGCGATCTCCAATCCGGAAAAAAATGCCGAAGCAACTAAGGTTAATAATATGATTAAGACAGAAGTTTCCAATGTTATTTTTTATCAGTAGTAGACTTCGGTTGTTGTGAAGCCTCAAATCTTTTTCGTTGACGTTTTCTGATCGAATACATTAAGCCACACGCTAATGTAAAAATAAGAAAATAAATGGCGCCTTCATTGTCTTTTACAGTTATAAAGTAAGCGCACATAACGATCCCTACAATTCCCATAATCAACCACAGGATCTCTAAAACTCTAAATGTTTTATTCATCTTTTTTTGTATTAAATTCTTCGTCTTTTACTGATAATTGTCCTTTTACGTTCGTGATCTCATATTCAGAGAAATCCTGATTAGCTTTTAATCCATCGCCCCAGATCACCTCATCTTTTGTGGAGATCTTTACAAATTTATCGGTATAGATCTCTCTTGTTGATGCATCCCATATCAAATGCTCTGTTTCTAACTTATCACCTTTTTCATTGATCACAACCACTTTGTTTTTTACCTCCATCTTACTCATCTGGTTTCCATTGTCGAAACCTATTCCATAATTGGCAGTAAGTTTTGTCTGCTGTTTTCTCTGTTCATTGTAAAATAATACCTCGACACCTTTTGGAAGTTCCATATAGGATTTTTTACCCATATATCTATTCAGTTCCGGTGCGCTTAATTTTGCTCTTACTCTTGCCGAATCGCTATAAATGATCTCTACATTTTTCCCAGACTCCACCGGTAATAAATGCTGAACCGAAGAAGTAATGGAGTTCACTTTTGCAATATCATTTTCACATGATATGAATAACACAGAAAAAAGGATACAAAAAGAAAAAAAAGAATATTTATGTCCGTTATTCATGCGGAATTAATCGAATTTCGGTTTAACAAACCAACGGTCGTTAATAGTAAATCCTACAGTTGCTTTTAAGAATTGCTCTTGAATAAGTCCATTAGATGTAGTACCTCTTTGTCCTATCTCTACACCAATATTTACCATTGAGAAATTTTGAAGAATGTAGTTTCTTCCAACAGGAAATCCTACACCAACACTCAATGCATATTCAACAAGTTGTGTATTCTTTAATTCGATCGCACTTTGTGTGTATCTAACACCTGCACGATAGTGCATACGCTTATGATAATTATTCAAACCAAGGGCCTTTGCATTCGGAACGTATTGGGCTCCCACTGAAACTCTCATACTGTTTTTTAGACCTTGTGTTTGATTGAAGGCTTTAAAAGAACTCCAGTTCTGCATGGCATAATCAGCCGAAACTAACCATTTATCTCCCTTTTTGAAAGCAAAACCAACACCAAATGATAAAGGAAATGTAACCGTTCCTTTTACATCTTGCACATTTACTACTGTATCTTTTACAACCTCGAAGCCGGTAGAGCTGTTAAAGTAGTTGTAAGAAAGGCTATCCACACTTGCTTTTACATCTGTTTGCGCGGCAAACGTTGCCCCCCACATGATCTTTACTTTTTCTTTTAAAACTCTTCCTTTAACCGAATCAATTAAAAATGCCTGTTGAACTCCATAATCTAAATACAGATCGCCAACACGTCTGATTGTTGCACTTTTTGTATTGAAACTGAAAGAGCTACCGGGGAAGATCGTTCTGCCTGAATTCTCAATACTGCCAAACAAATAGGATGCATTCACGCCCAAGGAAAGCGATTGTAATGCTTTTTTTCTTCTTAATATCCCATTCGCTTTTCTAAGATCGTCAGCATATTCCTGAGGTGTTTTTAACGACTGGTCAGCTTTCTTTTTTGACACAAGTTGTTTATACTTATTTGAGCGTGTAAACTTGGAAGGCAAGCCATACAATGGTTTTACACCATTTCCAAAATAAACTTGATTGATCCCACCGGATCCTTCATAAAGGAAATCAACTGTACCAACATTTGTTATACTCTGCTGGTCGGAAACTTTATAGCCTACTGCACTATATGGGATGAGACCAACACTTCCACCCCACCATTTTTTGAAAGGAAATGCAAGAGCAACATAACCCAATGAGGCACTATTGGTCACCGATTTAGTGGAAGCATTACTCAGTTGAATGCGGGAATAACTGATACCCAATTCTGCTGTAGTCAATCTATTGGTTGAATAAGAAGCCGGATTACCGGTATTAATGAAGAACATCGGCAAAGAATCGTTCTGCAAAGCAATATGCGAACCAGCCATTGCGTAACCCTGAGCAAACCCCTTCCCATTCAGATCACCGATTCCATATCGGGAATAAGGAGATGTGGTAGGCGTTTGAGCCTGAATAACATTACCGGCAGCAAGTACAAATAGGGTAAGAACTGTATAATAAAAATTGCTCTTCAAAAAGATCTTCATACTTATATTTAATGGTCTGCCTTAGTATTATAATTTAAAATAGCATTCAAGCCTTTTAGGATCAAATGCTGGTCGGCAAAGATGGTGTTTTTTAGCCGTTTCTCAAAAAAATTCATATCTCCACCCGTAATAAAAACCTTTAAATTGGGATATTTTAACAAATACTGCCCGATAAAACCTTCTACTTCGGCCAATGCGCCCAATTCGGCTCCCGATAAAATACTTTCATGTGTATTGGTGCCCACCAAAGCCGAATAATCCATATCCGGCTCCAATAACGGCAAACGTGCTGTAAAAGTATGAAGGGCTTTAAAACGCATTCTTAAACCGGGAGAAATACCTCCTCCCAAATACTCATTCTTACTATTTACAAAATTGTATTTGATACAAGTACCGGCATCAATGACCAGAATATCACTATCCGGCATCAAACTATTTCCCCCAACTGCTGCTGCCATACGGTCGCTACCTAAGGTGTTGGCCGACTGATAGTTATTCTTCAGTGGAACCGGTGTTTGTGATGTAAACAATAATAGCTCTGTTCTATCCTTTAATTGAGCCAGAAAAGGCTCTATATCATTAACTACCGAACAGACGATCGTCTTTTGGGGGCTATATGTTTTAAAAAGATCGCTTTTAAACAGATCTTCAGGCAAATCAAACACAAAATGCTCTATTAGCTCCTTTTTTTCAAAAACAGCTGCTTTTAACCTCGTATTTCCTATATCTATAACTAGTTGCATATCACAAATCTACAAAATAAGCGAAGGAAGTAGGAAATATTTTTTTGTGTTTCTAAATATTTTTATACATTTGCAACCCAATTAAATGAGCTGGTACCTTAGCTCAGATGGTAGAGCAAAGGACTGAAAATCCTTGTGTCCCTGGTTCGATTCCTGGAGGTACCACCAAGTGGGGGATTTCAAACAACAGTTTGGAATCCCCCATTTTTATTTCCGCCATATCCCTCACCAAATGGGCGATGTACGTGAATACAGAATTTACTTTTGTGGTTCGACACTGGTTAATTTTTTTACTGTAGCGGATTCCTTCAGGAAATAGTAAAAATTGAAGCAATTGTTTGTCCTTATAAGCCATCAAACCCCACGCTTTCGGGAGGTTAGCGGCAAAGTCCATTATAATATTTACGCAATTTTCAAGGTTCGACACCCTCTTTTGGGTTTTTACAAGGTTCTTCTCCAAATCCAACCTTTCCTGCTTTAATTTCTCGGTGAACTTATTGAAAATTTCAAGGGTTAATTCCTCATTTATTAGCCTTTGCTCCAACCTTTCGAGCTTCTTTTCAATCTCCACAATTTGGCGTTTTAAGCCCTCCTTTGACTGATCCTTTTCTTTATGCTCCTTGTTATAGTTTGCCATGATTTGCTTCGCCACAAAGCCTCTAATTGCTTCATTTCCGACCAAACTAAAGGAAGCTAATACCTTCTCGAAAAAGGTGTGTATTTCCCTTGCACTTTTGTTATTGCCACACCCCTTGGTATTGCACTTGTAATAAGGCAGGTTTTTGGCTTTTACCACATATCCCCTCATAAATGAGCCGCAATGATCGCACCGTAGGAATCGCTTTAAAGGAATATGCTCCGATTCTTCGTGGCAAGAATAACCGTGCTTATTCTCGCTTAAAATTTCATTCACTTTTAAGAAGACTTCCTTTGAAACCATCTTCTCCTGATTGCCTTCCACTAATTGCCCTTTCAAAGCTGAATGCGCCATAAGCCCACAATAAAATGGATTTCTGAAATATCCCGATAATCGCTTTTCGTCAAGTTTCAAACCAAGGGCTTCTAATCGTTCAGAAATTTCTGTATGCGTTATTCGTTCATTTGCTTTCCAATGAAATGCCCTTTGTAAAAGTTTGCCTTTATCATTCAGTACGATTTTCCGTTTACCGTTCTCTTTAATTTCATCGTATCCGTAGGGTGCTTTATGACACCACTCTCCTTTC
>JAEUTU010000048.1 GCA_016786925.1 Bacteroidia bacterium | reverse complement strand
CACTTCTTCAATGCCCGGTATGTTTGCCATTGTTTGCTCAACCGGAAAGGTTACCAAACGTTCAATATCTTCTGCTGCCAACGATGGCGAAGATGTAATTACTTGTACCTGATTGTTGGTGATGTCAGGCACGGCATCAATAGGCAGCTTCGTTAACGAGTAACCGCCCCAAATGATAAGCGCAAGCGTGAGCATGCCTATTATCATTTTGTTTTTTATAGAAAAGTGTATGACCTTATCTAACATAGCTCATAATTGATTACGTAAACAACAACAAAAGCCGTGTTTACTTTGATTAATAATAAAATGGATTGATCGGAAATTATCCGATAGAGATCAGTAGTGAAAAACTACTTTAGAATTAAGAAATTTTGGGAGGTTGCCAAATATTACAAATATCAAGGCTTTCGATGCGGTCGTTGTGAGCCACAAAGCTTGTATTTTTTATATGGTAATAAACGTAATCGGCATCAATGAAAGAAGGGACAAAACCGATAACAGATGAATGAATGTTCAGGCAACAGCCACCGCAATGTTTAAAGGGCAACTGGCAATCATTATCTTCATCACTATGCTTTTTTGAATGTGTATCGTTTTCGTGATGATCCGAATAATGCTTGTGTAAATAGTCAAAAAAATCTGTTGTGTCTTTATGCTCGTGCGAATGGTGAAAGTAATGGGTAAATAGCCTCGGCATCTTAATCAACTCCTCCGCAAATGCGTTGTTGGTTACGATCTGTAAAAGTAAAAATATGGCTATTATCTTTTTCAACTATACAAATATACTAATTTTCAAATATGCTTATAATAAACTGACCTACAGTAAATAAAAAAGAGTTTATGATGTGAATATCCTAATTGGATACATTTATTTAATAGTATTTTGATTACCCTTATAAATCAGCAACACCTACCTTCTGTTTGAATTGGTGGGCATTTTACTGACCCATAACTACAATAAACACAGCAATCGTTAAGTTTAGGTTTTAACAAGGTTTTGCAATTCTCGCATTCATAAAAGAATTGGCATGTATCAGTTGGCATGATTTCTTCTTTCTTGTGCCCGCAATTTGGACAAGTAATTGTTGATTGAAGTATTATTTTCTTGTTTTTCATAAGGTTAAATATTTTTGTTTCATAATAATTCATCAAGCTTGCTATCATTAATCCAATCATTCCAAGATACATCGTATCATTGCTTTCTGAATCAAAAAAGTAATTATAAAAAATCATAACACTACTTAAAGCTCCAATAAACAAAGGAAGCCATTTTTTATGATACAAATAGGAAAATACCGAACCGATTAACGATAGAACAACGAATCCAAGAAAAACATACAATGTAACTCCACCAAACAATTCAAACGAACTTGCGCCCAATGTAGATAAAGCTATCCCAAACAAAGGAAAACAACATGGCGATGTTAGTGCTGTCAGGAATATTCCTATAACTCCGATTTTTTCAATTATTGTGCTGTTTTTTATCATGCAAAATTTTGTTCTGTATTACTCTTCAACTATTTGCTTCTTATATATTTGCAGCATTCAGGCAACTTCACATACTTTTCTTTTGGTGCATATATATTTTCAGTGTCATGCCCTGCCAAAGCAAGTTTCTCATGTATTTTTTCAAGCGAAACAGTTTTAGGGTTATAGGTTAACTCAAGCATTTTTGTTTCCATGTTCCAAAATGTTCTTTTTACTCCCTTGACCTTAGCTGCCTTTTCAATTCGGGTTTTACATTTTCCGCAGTTACCCCAAACCTTAATTTCGATAATTACTTCCTTTTTCTTTCTTCTTAAAGAATACAAGTATTCTTCTACAACAAATGGTATTATGCTCATTTTTCCCTCCTTTACATTTTGCTCATATCATGCCCTTCCATAGGATTTGATCCCTTTTTGAACATGTATTCGCTGTTTAATAAATATGATCCCGAAACAACTACAGTATCACCCTTAGCTATTCCGTGTAAAATTTGAGTGTATTCATTGGTTTCTAATCCCGTATGAACCATTATATTTTCAAATCGATTATGTCCTTTTTTTACCCATACAGAGGCTCCTTTCCCATCCAAAAGAACCGCATCAGTTGGCAATGCTATTACTGATTTCGTATTAAGCAAAATAGAAAAATCTACTTGCATGCCAACCTTTAATTGATTATCAAGATTGGGAACTTCCACTCTTACAAGATTTATTTGGGAACCCGCTCCCAATTCTGGATTTACAAACGTGATTTTTCCTTCTGTTTTCTTTCCCTTTATGCCGGGAAAAAACAAAGTAGCCTTCATTCCTTCGCTCACCTTTGATAGATCATCAATGAAAACCTGAGCTTCAGCCCATAAATTTGAATAATCTGCAACGTGATATATGCTTCCACCTTCCATTACGTAGTCTCCTTCTTTTATATCCAATGAAGAAACCACTCCTGAAACTGTACTTGTAATTTTGAAAAGATCTCCTGACAAATCTGTATCTGCAATTTTATCAATTTGTTTATCGCTTAAGCCATAGAGCTTTAATTTATTTTTAGCGCTTTGAATAATTTTATCAATATCAATAGCTTCAGTTTTAAGTGATTTCTTTTTCTCTAACGCCAATTTAAACTCACGAGCCGCTAAGTTCAAATCTTCACTATATATTTCATAGATAACATCACCTTCTTTTATAGTTTCTCCAATGTTCTTGATATATAATTTGTCAATACGTCCCATAACACGGGAGCTGATAGACCATTGTTTAGTTTGGTCAATAGTTAGTTTACCTGTCAACTGAATTTCATCACCCAACTCATGTTCACCTAAAATTTCTGTTTTAATGTTCCCTAACTGAATTTGTTGATCACTGAGGTGCAATCCGCCTTCATGCATTGAATGATCCTTCTTCACTGGGGTAAGTGGCATCTTGCAAATTGGGCAATTGCCCGGCTTTGACTCAATAACTTGAGGATCCATTGAGCATGTATAATAAACATCAGTAGCCACTTTCTCTTCTTTAGGTGTGCATGACGCAAAGAAGAGCGATAATAAAAATATCAATAATAAATTTTTCATCGTTTTAATTTTCGCTTTTTATGAAACTTTCGCTATCCATTAATAATTGCGCATTTTCAGCAATTTTGTCTGATTCACTAAGACCTGAAATCACTTCAACCATATTGTCAACCACAGTTCCAGTGATAACTTTATGTGCTTTAAATAAATTGTTCTCTTTTATAAATATCACCTTACTATTTCCTAAATCAACTACTGAGATTGCTGGAATGAAATTGCCCTTTTTATTGCCTGAATTTATTATAGCTTTTACGTTTGACCCCACTTTAATAGAATTATTGGGGTTAGATAAATATACTCTTACAGCGATAGTATTTTGATTAGGCTTAATCTCGGGCTCAATAAAATCGATTTTAAAGTTCTCCCCTAAGTCTTCCCCGTCAATAGAGAGATTCACTCTATCCCCCTTAGATATTAAACTTTGATTATCCGCATAAATACTTAACAAAGCCCACAATTTATTTGTACTATAAACATTAAATACCGCTTGTCCTTTTTGAACATACATGCCTTCTTTAATTAATAACTCCTGTTGTGGCTGAGAATTCATAGTTGCCATTTGGGCTGTAGAAGCTTCTCCTAATAAGTCGTGTAAGTGACCCGAAAAACTGCTATACACACTAACATATTCAATCGCTTTCTTTTCACTTTTTATTTTTTTTACCTGATCTAAGGTTAAGCCTTGAAGGACTAATCTATCTTCAGCAGTTTTTATTAATGCAGAATTTTCAGAATCATTTTTCAATAAGTAGATATAATTCTCTTGTTCAGTAAGCAATTCTTTACTGTATATATCCATCAATTTTTGTCCTTTACTTACGGGTTGATATTTATATTTGACATACAACTTTTCTATTCTCCCTGCCACTTTACTCGAAATTGTGGAAATCTCACGAGTATCATAATTGATTTTTCCCGTGGCCTGAATTACAATTGGAACGGTACTTTCCTTCATGCTAACGGTTTTTACTTGTGAAATAACATACTTGTTAGTTGGTTTAAGTAAAATGTCTAATTCTGTATCTGTAGTTTTAGAATCTTCATCTTTCATTTCCACCAAGTCCATTTTACATTTTGGACAAGTTCCGGGCTTATCCTGTATTACTTCAGGATGCATTGGGCAAGTATATTTTTTATTACTTGATACATCTTCTTTTTTCTCAACAAGATCCATTTTGCAAATAGGACATTGTCCCGGTTCATCCTTAATAATTTCGGGATGCATTGGACAAGTGTACTTTTTTCCTTGGGTTGGTACTGCATGGTTATTATGACCATTTTGATTATGTTCTTTCTCATTCGAGCTATTACAGGAGCTAAGAATTAGAATGATGGATAATATTTTTAATAAACGCATTATCATTTTATTTCGAGTTGGTTTTCGTATTGAATTTGTAATTCAGCTAATTCCATTAACTGGTCAACATAGTTTAATTGCATTAATTTTAAGTTTTGCCAAGCGTCTAACACCATGAATAACTCTTCTGTATTTTGCTCATATGCTAATAAAGCTGTCTCGTAATTTTTCTTCATAGATGGAATAACCACTTTCTCTGAAAGCTCAATTTGCTGTTTTTTATTCTTAATCTTAATTTTAATATTCTCTATTGTCCCACTCACATTATTTACAAAACCTTGTTGCTCAAGTTTAGCAGCTTCTATCTCATAATTTAAACCCTTTACACTTGATTTATACATTTTAGATGACCAAGGTGCGATGGGGATTGTTACCATTGCCATTAAGCTGAATTGTTGTGGTTGCTTTCCAAAGGCAAGCATATGGTCGTACTTGATCCCAAAATCAGGTAGCCGCTTTGAGTTTTCAAATGTCTGTTTATTGCGCAACAGACTTTCATTTTGCTTAAGTACCTTGAAATCACTCCTTGCCGACATGATTGTGGCACTATCAATCACCACATTCTCGTACTCATTAAATTTTATTAGTGTGTCTACATCAAAAATTAGACTTTTGTTCCGATTCATTAAAGTATTTAATTCAATCATTTTTTGATTGATTTCTTGATTTGTCATTACCATCATGGTTTGAACGTCTCCCAACATTCCCTTTGCTTTGTAGTAAGCATTAAGCTTATCCATGCCGTATTTATATCTTAGCTCGGTGGATTCTATAAGATATTTTAAGATACTTTCACTTTCAATAAGTATGGATTTCTTTCTTTTTAAAACCACCCACTCGTAGTAACTCATTTTAGCCATAGAAAAGAGTTCATTTTTCATGGAGCCTTTCATCTGCAATTCGATACCTGACATGCTTTTCATGTAATTCGAATTTGCATTTAGCTTTTGAGGGTTCATAATCATTTGTTGAGCAGACAACATAAAAGACCCCATTCCATTTGTGTTCATTGCCGGATCAGCCTTCCACATTTGGGGGTTATAAGGGGTCATAAAAAGCCCTGCTCCAACCTGTGGAGCATCTAATGCTTTTGCCCCCGAAGCATACGTATCGTATGCATTAATTTTTGCATCGTATTTTTTTAGCTCCGGTTGATTTTTTTCAATCTCATTTAAAATATTTTCAAGCGACATTGTCTGCGAAAATATTTTAAATGGCACAAGCAAAACAACTGTAATCAGAAGAATGCTTTTGTATAAGTGTTTAAGTGTATTCATAACTTCTAATCTTCAAATTCTTGAACAATTAATTTTCCATGTTTTCTTAACTCGTATTCTCTTACCATTGCATAAAGCACTGGTAAGACAATTAGCACAAATAAAGTAGACGTAATTAATCCAAATACAAATGGAATTGTAATAGGCTTCATTACATCGCTTCCTGTTCCTGTGGCTAATAAAACAGGCATTAAACCAATTATATCAACCAATACCGTCATCAATTTTGGTCTAAGTCGTAACGCTGCACCCTCATATATGGCATCTTCTACATCTTGACTTGTCAATTCTTTGCTTTCAGAGCTAACTTTTTTTACTTTCTTAAATACAGAGTTATTCATATAGACCAACATTAGCACTCCTGTTTCAACAGCAACACCAAATAGTGCGATAAAACCGACCGCAACAGCTACTGAAAAATTAACATTAAAGAAATGTAGAGAATAAGCACCACCAACTAATGCTACTGGCACAGCAGAAAGAACAATTAGGACTTCTCGAAAAGTATGAAAAGTAAAATAAAGAATAACCATTATTATGATTAGAACAATTGGGATAATCATTGTTAATCGCTCATTTGCTCTCACTTGGTTTTCATATTGACCGCTCCATGTTAAGAAATAACCTTTTGGTAATTTTTTCACCACGGCTTCAAGTTTCTTTTTAGCATCATTTACGGTGCTTCCTAAATCCCTATCCCTTACATTGAATAATAAAGTTCCTCGTAACATAGCATTCTCGGAAGTAATCATTGGCGGGCCTTCACTAATTTTAATTTCAGCAACAGCCGATAAGGGTATAGGCCCATAATCCATTGTTTGCAATTGCAACCTCTTTAGTTTGTCAATTTTATCCCTAAAATCTTGTGCAAATCTTACATTAACAGTAAAACGTTGTCTCCCTTCTACAGTAGTTGTTACATTCATTCCACCCAAGGCTGTTTCAATAAACATATTTACATCGTCAACACTTAATCCATATCTACCAATTTCATCTTTCTTGATTTTTATATCTACATACTTTCCGCCAACAATAGGATCAACATATAAATCTTTTACTCCATCAATTCCTTCTAATTCTTTTTTAAATTGTTGAGCAAGTTTATTGATGGTGTCGAGATTTTGACCATAAACTTTAACACCTACATCCGTCCTGATTCCTGTTGATAACATATTAATACGGTTAATAATGGGTTGCGTCCAACCATTAATTACACCCGGAATTTGCATTTTGGAATTAAGCTCATTAATAATTCCTTCTTTAGTAAGTCCTTCTCGCCATTCTTTTTGAGGCTTCAAGAGTATGATTGTTTCAATCATACTTATAGGAGCATTATCTGTTGCTGTATTTGCTTTTCCTGCTTTACCCAATACATTTTGCACTTCGGGAACACTGAGTATTAACTTATCCTGCACCTGCATAATTCTTTTTACTTCTGAATTTGAAACATCAGGCAATGTTACGGGCATAAATAGTAATGAGCCTTCATCAAGCGGTGGCATAAATTCTGTACCAAGATTTAAGACAAGCGGAACACTCCCCAATACCAAAGCAATACTTAATCCGATAGTGGTTTTTTTCCATTTCAAGCACCAACGAATTATTGGGTTATACAACCAAAGAAAAAATCGTGAAACGGGGTGTTTACTTTCTGGTCTCACTTTTCCCTTTAAAAACATGGTCATAAGGACTGGTACAAGAAATATAACTACAATGGCAGATCCAATCATAGCGAAAGTTTTTGTCCATACCAATGGCGAGAATAATTTATGTTCCTGCCCTTCTAAAAAAAGAATCGGGCTAAATGACACCAAAGTGACAAGAATGGAATTGAACACCGCCTTTCCAATTAATTTTGAAGAATTTTCAATCTTCTTTTCTCTTTCTTCGTTAGATAACATATCGACTGAATTTTTTAATTAAATGTTAATCATCTTCACCACTTATTGACTTCATGGCGTTTTCTACCATCACAATTCCTGCATCAACCAAGTCGCCAACTGCTAATGCTACACCTGCAAGAGACATAATGTTTGACGTTATCCCAAACCAACTCATCATAATAAATGATATTAAAACTGAAAGTGGAATGGTTATGATAACTATTAAAGCACTTCTTACATGAAATAAAAATATCAGTAGCACAATTGCAACCACAATAATCTCTTCAATAACAGCCTCTTTTAGTGTGGCGATCGTAGCTTCAATTAAATCAGACCTATCATAAGCAGTTTTAAATTTCACTCCGACAGGTAACCCTTTTTCTATTTCAGGAAGTTTTTCTTTTATTCGGTCAATTACATCCTTAGCATTCTCTCCGTAGCGCATAATCACAATTCCACCTACTTTTTCGCCATGCCCATTTTCATCAATAATGCCTAATCTTAAATCGCCCCCCATTTGTACAGTGGCAACGTCCTTAACTCGTATTGGAGTGGAGTTAATCGTTTTCAGTGGAATCTCCTCAATCTCTTTAATATTCTTGATATACCCAGAACCTTTGATGATATACCCAATATCCGATTGTTCGAATTTCCTACCACCCACATCGTTGTTATTCGCTGCAATTTTTTCGTTAAGATCCATTAATGTTACATTATAATATCTTAGCTTATTGGGATCAGTAACCACTTGGTATTGTCTTTGAAATCCTCCAAAAGAAGAAACTTCACTCACACCTTCAACTGTTTGTAATGCGAAACGTACATACCAATCTTGCAATGCTCGTAATTCACCTAAATCATAACCGGGAGCATCTAAAGTATACCAATAAACATGTCCTAATCCTGTTCCATCAGGCCCAAGTGTGGGGGTTATTCCTTCGGGCAGTAAACGCTGTGCATAATTTAACCGTTCCAATACTCTTGTCCTTGCCCAGTAGATGTCAGCGTCATCATCGAAAATAACAAATACAAAACTCATCCCGAACATACTATTAGCTCTGATGTTCTTTACCTTTGGAATACCTTGCAAATTACTTACAAGAGGGTAGGTAATCTGATCTTCAATAATCTGTGGATTACGCCCCATCCATTCAGTAAAAATGATTACTTGATTTTCTGATAAATCAGGAATAGCGTCAACTGGCGTATTTTTGACCGCAATTATTCCATAAACAGTAACGCCTGCTGCAATGAGCAGAACTATTATTCTGTTTTTTAATGCCCACGTTATAAAGTTGTTTATCATTCTTTATTTTTTTCTTATGAACTAAGCTCTTATTTATGACTTGTTATTTGCAACACGACTTCTTTGGAACAAACCATTTCAAAAAGTTAAGTATTAGTTTAGATATTATCGTTACTTTTTTCATTATAAATTATTTAATATAAAATCAACCCTTTCGTTTGCCGGTAATATAGGAACATGTACTACAGGGAACGGTAAGGCTTCATAAACTTCAGTTATCAATGAATGAATTTTTTTCTGAGCCTCTGCATTTTCCTTGCGGGCATAATCATTTACCAAAGGAAGAAAATCCATAATAAAAACCTTTTTATAGCAAACCTTCTTTAGGGCTTCATTCAAAATTTCATCCACTGAAAGATTTAAAAACATATAGTAAGCTAATGCATCAGGAAT
The DNA here is from genome assembly GCA_016786925.1 of Bacteroidia bacterium. GTDB lineage: Bacteria > Bacteroidota > Bacteroidia > 2-12-FULL-35-15 > 2-12-FULL-35-15 > 2-12-FULL-35-15. Next base: position 11,011 of record JAEUTU010000048.1, on the reverse strand, counting down.
TGCTCTATCAAGAAATACCTGAACTTCCGGATTAATTTCATTCTCCTGTTCAATTTGCATATCTAATACACCTAATTGAAACTCTCTCTGATTTTTTCTTACTTCCTCGATTGTTCTTCCCTTAAGCCGTTGTGTATCCAAAAAATGTCTTGCATGCTCCATAGTAGTAATATAACCTCGATCACGCAAAATATTTACGGTTGTTGTTTTACCCGAACTTGGGCCACCTGTAATTACATACCAATTGGTTTGTTTAGCAATATCTACAATTATTTTTTCCATTTTTTACTTCTCTTTTCCAATTAATGAATTCAAGTATATTTTATTTATTCTTGTTATTTTATGGAATGAATCATATTTTATTAGTTCATTGTCATTGTGGAATTCCATGTCTAAAAGGTCATGAAACTTGTGATTGAATGGAACTGCGGATTTTAGATTATTGATAGTTAGCTTTTGTATTTCGCTTTCAGCATCTTTGCTGAAGTAGTAATTCGTAACAACAGGGTCATTTTTCATTCCGCTTCCCTTTTCAACTTTATAAAGCAAAATAGTTTCCCCCGCATTTATCATAAGAAATTCTGAATTCTTAAAAATACGTACAACTGAACCATCACAATATTTAATTCCATAAACCGAATCTTTCGGATATTTATATGTGGAATCATTATGCTTAATAGAGATTTCTTTTTGATGAAAGATCATATCAACCTTTATCTTATGTTTTTCATTTTTGCAATTTATTGCGAAAGTCAATTTTTGATTTGTATAATCCTTCACGGTAAAGTAAATTCCACTGCTATCCTTTTGTGAAAACCCCACAATGGGGCTTATTACAAAGAGCGCTATTAATATTATAATTATTATTCTCATATCAATTTAATTTTACGATTTCATTTAAAATTGGAATCTCTGCATTCCAACCGAACACATCTTTTAATTTTACCCTAAATGCATCCGCAGATTGACTTTCACCATGCACAATGAAAATTCGTTCCGGTGCTTTTTTGATGTTGCTTAACCAATCAATAAGTCCTGCCTGATCTGCGTGTGCAGATAATCCTTCGATGTTTTTTACTTCAGCTTTTACCTTATAAAACTGACCAAGTAATTTGATTTCCTTTGCACCGTCTAAAAGTTGTCTACCCCTTGTTCCCTCTGCCTGATAACCCACTAGAAGTATTGTAGCTTTTGCGTCACCTAAAAATTGCTGCATATATGTCAACACACGACCTCCCGAAGCCATACCACTTCCGGCAATAATAATTTTCAACCCTTTTTGCTTAACCAGTTTGTATGTTTCTTCAATGGTTTCAACTTTTTTAATATCCTTGCACATTTCATTGCAGTCATTTATTGGTAGCTTATGCCATGAAGCATTATGATGAAATATGTCAAGCACATTATTCCCCATTGGACTATCCATGTAAACGGGAATTTTAGGAATTTTTCCTTTCTTTCTCAGTTGCCAAATAAAATACATCAACATTTGCGTTCTTTCAACAGCAAAACTTGGAATAATAATAGTTCCACCTTTTTTTGCAGACTCATTGATAATCGTGGTCAATTGAGTTTCTGCATTATTTGGATGTAATCTGTTGCCGTAGGTAGATTCAATGAATAGAACGTTGGCTTTGTCCGGTTTTTGAGGTGGATACATCAACAAATCGTTACTTCTTCCAATGTCTCCCGAAAAAACAAATTGCTTATCACGAATTTTTAATTCAATGAAAGTTGCACCTATTATATGTCCATTATACCTGTATCTGAAGCTTATCTCCTTATCTATCTTAATCCAGGCATCGAGTTGTTTAGCCTCAAAATAGGGGGTCGTTTTCTCAACATCTCTTAAAGTATACAGAGGCTTGGCAGGCTTATGTTTTGAATATCCCATCTCATTGGCTCGTTCTGCATCTTCCTCCTGAATCTTTGCACTATCCTCTAAAATCAGTTTGGCAATTTCAAGAGTTGGTTCAGTTCCATATATTTTCCCTTTAAAACCTGACCTAATCAATTTCGGAAGGTATCCAACATGATCTAAATGTCCATGAGTCAAGATAACACAATCGAGAGCAGAAACATTTATAGGTAGTTTCTCCCAATTCATTAAGCGCAATTTTTTTAAGCCCTGAAACATTCCACAATCAATTAAGATTGATTTGGTTTCTGTCTTAATATGGTATTTTGAGCCTGTTACAGTTCCAACTGCGCCTAGAAACTGAATACTTATTTTATTTTCTTTTTTCATGTTTTTCAAAATGTTTTTTTGTATCCCTTAACATACTTTTTACACACCACTTGGAATACCATTTGCCGAATATTAAACCCCAAAGCCCTTTATGCTTTGTATAATTAATTTCAAGAGCTGCATTTGATTTTCCATTCTTTTCCGGTGTTATTGTTAAATCCATTTCAAACCAATCAATGACTATCATTTTCGCCTCTCCTACAGTTCCCCATACTTTTTCCTTGCCATTAACCCATTTACTTACTTCTACTGTAAAATCCATTTTCATTCCAACAACCTTTCCTTTCCACCTATATTTAGTACCTAATCCTGTCTTATGATTTGATAACCATTCAATACTTAATTTACTTCCAGCCATTGCCCCACTATTCTCCGTCATGTGTTTACCAGTATTTCTTATGTCATCCATAAAGGCAAAAACTTCTTCTTGCGAGCCATTGATAATCATTTCTCTTTCATAATGCCTAATTTTTCTTTTTTTTAAAGTGTCATTTTTTGCCAACTCTGTTATTGTATTGTTTAAGCATAAACCCTGCGTTGCAAAAAGTAATAATATAAAAAACGTCAAAACTTTATTCATATTTCTTTATTATTTTGTCATTGCGCTATTTTTAATTTTTTACCAATCTGAATTATCACTAATGATAAAACACTTGCTCCTGAAATGATCAACCAATCGCTAACAGACATTCTATAGATAGAAAGCACTGTTCTTACTGGCTCAATAGCATACAATCCCAATAGAATAATAATAGAAATAGTAATTGCTCCCCAAACATATTTACTTCTCATTACTTCAGATCTAAAAAATGAAGTTCCATCACTCATATTCAATACATGTAATAGTTGAGAAAAAACCAAGGTGAAAAAAAGTATGTTATTACAGAGTTCAGGATTCCATAGTTCCGTTTTATGAACAGTCAGATGACTAAAGAAAACTGCGCTAATACTAACCGCACCAATTACAGTGGAATAGAAGAAAATGCTTATCCATTTTTTCTTATCGATTATTGGCTCGTTAATATCCCTTGGAGGCCTATTCATTACAGCATCGCTTCCCTCTGTAATTCCTAATGCAAGAGCTGGTAATACATCAGTAATTAAATTGATAAAGAGAATTTGAAGGGGAAATAATTGAAAATGTAAATTTAGAACTGATGCTGTAGCGATCACTAAAAGTTCACTAAGATTGCATGACAATAAAAAGACAACGAACTTTCTAATATTCTCGAATATGATTCTACCCTGTCTTATTGCAATTACAATTGATGAAAAAGAATCATCTTTTAAAACCATATCTGCCACCTCTTGAGAAACTTGTGTGCCACGAAGCCCCATTGCTATTCCTATATCGGCTTTCTTTAAGGCAGGTGCATCGTTAACACCATCTCCTGTCATACCTACAATGTTTTTTCTTTCCTGAAACACAGTAACCAGATCTAATTTTTGTTTAGGGCTAACCCGTGCAAATACACTTGTTTCGATCCATTTACTTTTCTCTTCATTCGTTAACTTATCAAAATCATGCATCTCTTTCCCAATCATCACTTTAAATTCTTCATTATCGGCAATCCCTAATTTTAATGCAATATTTTTTGCAGTTGCAGGGTGATCTCCCGTAATCATCACGATTTTAATCCCTGCTGTTTTACATTCTTTAATTGCATCAAACACTTCTTCTCTTGGAGGATCAATCATTCCATATAATCCAATAAATACAAGATTTTGCGAAAGATCTTGCTCTTCTATGACTTTAGGCTTATAAGCTCCTGCGATAACTCTTAACCCCGAAAACGCCAATTCTTCAGCTTTTTTAATCCATTGATTACGGTTTTCGTTGGTTAATTCAATAATGCCATTTGATTCAAAAATATGCGAACAACGTTTCAAAAGTTCCTCTGATGCTCCTTTAGAATATATTGTTTTCTCTTCGGAACTCTGATGAAGCGTGGACATTATTTTTGTTTCTGATGAAAACGGTTCTTCTTTTATTTTCTGAAACTCTCTACGATAATTTTCAATATCGATTGAGTTCTTTTCAGCAAACTTCAACAAGCCTGTTTCTAATGGATCACCAATTTCTTTGACATCTCCATTACTTTTTTGGAGTTCGGCAGTATTACATAAAACAGCTATACGGTTAATTAACTCAAATGATTCGTCATTATTAGCAGCGGTTATGATTGTACTAACTTCTATTTTGTTTTGTGTTAATGTTCCTGTTTTATCAGTACAAATTACATTTGTCCCTCCAAGCGTTTCTACTGCTGACAGTTTTTTAACAATGACATTAAACTTCGCCATCTTTAACATCCCCTGTGCTAGTGCCATTGTGGCTACAATTGGTAAGCCCTCTGGAATTGCAGCGACAGCAAGAGCAATTGATGTCTCAAGCATTTCAATAAATTTCTGTCCATCTAATAATCCTGCGATAAAGATTATCACAACTAATCCAACAGTTATCCAAATCAGCTTTTTACTAAAGTCTTGTAGCTTTTTTTCTAATGGGGTTGAAGATTGGTCTGCTGAATGAACCATGCTGGCAATTTTTCCAAGTTCTGTGTTCATCCCTGTTGAAGTAACAACCATGTATCCGTTTCCCTTAGTAGAGAATGTGCCTTTATATCCCATGTTACATCTTTCTGCAAGCGTTGTATCAATCGGAATAGCATTAACTGATTTTTCTACAGGAAGGGATTCTCCGGTGAGAGCTGATTCATCAATTTGTACTTGAAATGACTTTATGATTCTTCCATCTGCCGGAATCATATCTCCTGCTTCGAAATAAACGATATCACCGGGAACAATTTTCTCCGAGTCTATTTCTTGTACTTGTCCGTTTCTTACTACTTTACCGGGAACAGCGGAGAGTTTCTTTAGAGCATTCATAGATCTCTCAGCTTGAAACTCCATGTAAAAACCAATTATGGCATTGATAAGTATTACAATAATGATGGCAACGCCATCGAGCCATTCTTGGAAGTAAAAGGATAATCCCGCAGCAATTATTAATAGCCAAACTATTGGACTTTTAAATTGATTAAAAAATATTGACCAAGCACTTTTGTTTTTTTCTGCTGATATTTTATTTGCACCAAATGAAGCAAGACGGCTTTTTGCTTCTGCATGTGAAAGACCTTTAGTCGCATCTGATTGCAGATTATTTAAGATCTCATCAATTTCTATTGAATATGGTACGATATTTAATTTAATGCTTCCCATGATTAATTAAGCTGTTACACAGTTTTTGACCTTCCTCCGTTACTTTTCCAATTTTGATTTCATTCATTCCTAAATCACTCAACAACTTTGTGTTGTTACATATTTCTTTACATAAAACAATTTTCATATCAAGCAACTGCTGTTTTTCTGCACGAGTAAGGGTAGTTAAACAAGTGATAGGATATAAACCAAATTCATCAATTAAATCTTTGAGACTTCCTTTAACAGGATAATCCCACCCTAACAATTTTAAGCCACAACAATTACCATATTGAATAGCATCAGTGGTGAATTTTGTATTGGTAACAACCCAACCTTGATGGGTTCTATTAGCATGTCCGGGAATTTTAATCCATTCCGCTTCCACATCTTTAAAACGGGATTGAATATAAAGTGGTATTTTTACATCGCACACGGTTCCACGTTGATTATGATATTTGCACTCAATCATAAAGTGATGATGATCCGCAAGAGCAATTACATCAACTTCATGGTTTACACATTTGCCCTTAACAATCTGACCTACCTGAACCGAGTATCCTTGATGACTTAAAATTTCACCTACAAATTTTTCAAAAGGATAACCGGAAGGGCCTAATTCCATAATTCCTTGTTTTAGTTGGTATCGGGCAGCAAAAGGTTTCGTGCCACTTTTAAGTAGATTGAATGCAATTCGGTATATTTTCTTAGTTGAAATTCCTTGGTATAATTGGGAAGATATTTCTGAAAGAATCTGTTCAGTTTGGTTAACATCAGCACCAGACCTCATTAAAGAAGCTCTTAACTTATCCTCATGGAAAGGGGCTTTTTCTCCCGATGCTTTAGTTACTAATATTTCTTTCTTTCTTTTCATTTATACTGCTTTAGCTATTTTTTCCATTACTAAATGATTCTCCCCAAACCGACACAACGCATCACAATCTTTTCTTAAATCAGAAAACAAGATGTATTTAATTTTGGTATTTAGGTTTTTAATCGCTGGTCTACATAGTTGAATGCATACATCCTTTTCTCTTTTATCAGGAACAATCAAATAAAATATTTCATCCCCATCGGCAATTGAGTATGATAAATCAGTTAATCGAAGTATTCCCGAATAAATACTCGTGCTTTTTTCCACTTCAAAAGCGGCTAAAACATTGTTAGTTCCCTTTTCATACCATATCACATCTATCAATTTTATTGTGGACATGGTATCGGCATCTGTTTGTATTTCGGGAAATTTTGGCAAGCATAAAAAAGAGAAATTATGTCCTTTAAATGATTTCGATTTATCATTTGTGGCAGTAATTACGTCATAGCCCAGCGAATTACCAATCTTTAATAAATGGTATTGCATTTCTGTATGTAAATCCTCGTCATCTTTTTCAAGTTTAACTTCCTCATGGCGTTTAAGCATCAATTTCTCAAGCTTGTTTCGTTCATCAGACGACAAATACTCATCAGTTCCTGTTATCAACTTTTGTGTGCCTACTTCGAACATTAACCCCGCAATAGCACCTAAATCATTTGACAATTCGGATTTATATTTGTTATTTGTTTCAATAAGTGTTTCACGAATTTTCAAGTATTCAGTCCAAGATCCTAATTTTTTATTGTCTTTGAATAGCGTATTGAATCCTTTAATTATTGCTGTGTTGAATGGAGGAATGATAGTTGGGTGAAGAAAATAAAGTATACTTGCCACAGCTGGGCCTAATCCTTTTATTTTTAATTCGTCAAGTTTTAATATTTCTTTTACAATCTGATCCTCATTCTTTGCGTTAATACAATTTTCTAAAAATTGGCCAAACGCAATTTTATTTTCTTGCTTTTCGTAAATATCAGGTATTCTCAATTTAGGTTTCCAATAAAATGGATGTGCAACACCCACAAATACTTGCTTTTGTTCTGCAATACAGGATAAAACAAACTCAAGCGATGAGCCCTTAAAATCATTCGGGAAGGTTCCGGTTTTAATATCATCAATAACTTGAATTACACCTCTTCTAATGGAACGAAAAGCTTTAAGTCGGTCGTCATTGTTAATGAACCAAGTATTATAAACGGATTCTGCATCCGTTTTATATTGTAAGATAATATTTGAAAAACTGTCAACCATTATTTCATTCCTTTATAAGCATACGTTGTATTGTATTCTTTGCCCTTGTAGTTAATCCTTATCATTGCATTAAACGGATTTACAACATCCTTTATATTGCAAAAAAGTTTATCAATACTGTTGTTTGTTAGCTCATATGTTTCCTCAGTGCCGTTTTTGTATTTAATATTCATCTTTCCAGTTGCGCCCTTAATATCAGCTTGCTTCATATTTGACTTTAGTACATAAATACTCATATTCTCATTTGAAGTAGCTATTTCAAATACAATCTCTAAATGATATTTTCCAACGTCTTTTATTTCTCCTCCATGAGGTGTGTCTATTTTATGAGCAGGTTCTATATCGTTTCCATGACTATGAGATGAATGGTCATGCTGAGCTAAAGCGCCAGAGCAAATCAATATTAAAATTGAAATTATTATACCTTTCATTCTTATTTAATTTACCCACAGAGTGAAGAACAAAACTCCTACTTAATTTGGCGTTTCATTCTTCAGTATCTCTGTGGGGGTGGTACTTATTTTTTTATTATTAATTTCTTATTTATTGTTTCTGATTTTGTTTGAATCGAAATATTGTAAACTCCATTGGTCAATTCAGTATTAATAAAGTCTTTGTTACTACCATTCATCTTGTTTTTATATGAATTCTCATAAACTATCTTCCCCAACATGTCAATTATTTTAATTGTTATGTCTTCGGGTTGGTTTAAATAATATTGTATGTTAATTATTCCGTTTGACGGATTTGGGTATACTTCAAATTGGGTAATATTAGTTTCATTATCTTCAATGCCTGTAATATTTGAGCCAAGATTTATGTGATCGATGTACAAGTTGTTTCCACCATCAGTTACATTAACAATTTTAATTAGCACGTTTGAATAAGTGGAATATGTACTCAAACCTATATTTGCAGTTTTCCATACCGTTGTTGCATCAGGAATATAAGGAGTTGTTTGCGTTGGCCCGGTAACTAAATTTGTTCCTGTGCGATAGAAAACTTGTGTCCAATTCACTCCACAATCTTTTGAAACCAAAACAATCAATTCATCAGAATAACTTGGATCTGATTTAGCGTAAGCCCATTTAAAAAACAAATAAGGAGTTACTGTATATGTAGTAAAGTCGAAGGAAGGTAGTAAAAGTGCATCAGACTGTCCGTAATTTGTATTAATTAAGTTGTTGATTTTTGCAGCAGCTACTCCTGAATACATAACGGCAATTGTATCTCGCTCCCAAGTAATACCACCATCAGGATTGTCAATAGTAATGCCATTAGATGGAAATATAAAAGATTCGAACCCTTCAAAATAAGGTAATGCTTGACCTACCGGAGGCGTAGTTACTGTAATGTAATTTGTAAACTCAATGCTATCGACACCAAGACCGCCATACGCTACAAGTTTTACTGAATAAGTACCTAAGGCATTATATGTAATTGCAGGATTAGTTGAAGTTGACGTAGCGGGTGTTCCACCGGGGAAATACCATTGATAAGATGTCGCTCCATTGAGTGTTTTATTCGTAAATAGAATTTGATTATTAATACAAATTGTTTGTGAGTTGGCGGTAAAGTCGGCAACAACATTACATGGCGAACTAACATAACCGCTATCGCACCCTGTAAACACTAAGTTTGTGTCACTCCAAATTAATGTTCTAATTGTGTTCAATGTAGCATGCATTCTTGTTTTTTGCCCCATTGTAAACATATCCTTACAATTGTCGTCAGAATAATCTAAGTAGTTTTGAATCTGATCATTTACATCCGGGAAGTCTATTGAACAACTATTAATTGTTGGACAACCGAAGTTAGGATTTGCAGCGGGTGGTGTATCGCAAACATAATCTCCGTCAGCACATGTATCAACACCGCAGCCTCCGTTAAATGTATGGTACAAACCAAACCAATGACCAATTTCATGAGTTGTTGTTCGGCCAATTGAAGCTGCTGCCGTTCCTATTCTTCCAAAATAATTATGCCTTACTACAATTCCGTCTTCATCAGGTGGCCCGCCCGGAAACGAAGAATATCCTAAAATACCGCTTGAACCATTAATACTCTTTACCACATACATATTTAAGTAGCGGGTATTATCCCAATAAGTCAATTGCTTTAACATTGACCTTTGATAAGTTTGATGATTTGAAAGGGTAGACTGAATGCGCACTATGCCATTTGTACATTCTCCTTCCGGTGTTTTCTTTGCCAAACAAAACTCAATTTCTGTATCAACGCCATTTCCATCACCGTTTGTTCCTGTAATTTTTCTGAAATCCTCATTGAGGACATCAATTTGACTTTGTATTTGAGCGTCACTTATATTCTCTGTTCCTCCATTATGAATAACATGTACAACAACAGGAATAACCTTAACTGGCGAGGTCATTGCTTTTTGATAAAGCTTGCTTTTAGCAATTTCTTCCTTTATTGCTTTTTCAGCTTCGTTTACTTTTAATTGGTTTTTCCTTTGATATTTATCAAAATAACAAGGTTCAAGAGTAGATTGTCCAAATAAATTTGAACAAGTAGCAAGAATGGATAGAATTAAAATTGTTTTTTTCATTTATAAATAATTTTTAAAATCCTCAATACACATTAAACAAACATCATAACATCTTTCAATTTCAGGCTGAGATTTATACATCTCCAATAAATCTTCACAATTAGACCATGCCTTTAAACAACAAATCAGAAGCGGCTTCTCAATTTCAGATCTCCTTTTGACGAATTCTGAGAGTAGAATATTCAGATCCGCACAATCCCGCATCAACGCAGCCCCTTTATCATAGTTATTTATAATAAAAATTGACTCGCATTGTAAGCAGCATTCCGTAAACAAATCTAATTCCTGTATAAGCACTATATTCAATTTTGTAATTCATATTAATCGGTTCATATTTTTGCCTTATATAATGAAAGCGTGCCAAATATTGTTGAGAAATTCATTGTTGTTTTTACCTCAATAAATCCGGCATTCTTAATATAATTCGGCAGTAATCCTTTAACATTATCATTGGTAGTTTTAAACCCGTCTAAAAACTGTACTAAATAAAAAAGAGTTCTCATTAAAAAATTTGATGCCTTTCCCCAGTCAGCAATATGTAACTCGCCATCTGGCTTTAATACACGTTTAATTTCCAAAAGTGAATTTTTCTTTTGTTCACCATCCAAATGATGAAAAACCAAGCTTGTAATAACCCTATCGAAAGTTTTGTCAGGATAAGGAAGTTTTAAACCATCGTATTTAGTCAACGTAATTTTTGCCTCTTGTTCATCAATTTTTTCTTTTGCAATTCCAAGTATTTTCTCATCAACATCAACTCCATCAATATAACAATCGGGTTGTTGCTTACTCAAGAGTAATGAGAGAGTAGCCGTTCCTACACCAAAATCTAATACTTTGTGGTTAGTAGCAATATTTGCTTGCTTAATTA
>JAEUTU010000046.1 GCA_016786925.1 Bacteroidia bacterium | reverse complement strand
AGTAGAAGTTTTTCCTAAACCAATTGCCAATTATGGGCTAGCGTCTTCATTAGCTTGTGACCTACAGCCGGTTCATTTCATTGATAGTTCCATCGCAACAACTGCATTAACCTACCAATGGTCGTTTGGTGACGGAGGAACGGCATCCGAACAAAATCCTTTTTATCAATATGCAGCGATCGGAAGTTACTCTACTAATTTGATCATTACGGATGCAAACGGTTGTAAAGATACCTTTGCATTGCCTTCTTTATTAGATGTTTATCCTTCACCTGTAGCCGGATTCACGATATCACCAAAAGATACCTCTATCTTCTTTCCAAATGTAAGTACAGTCGATCAAAGCATAGGAGCCATTGATTGCGATATGTATTGGGGAGATGGTTATTACAGTTCCAACTGCGATACTACACATACCTTTACCACACCGGGAACATACACTGTAATGCAAGTGGTAGTCAACGCGAATGGTTGTAGAGATACAGCTTACTCTGAAGTGATCATACGCCCGGAATTTTTATTCTGGATCCCGAATGCATTTACACCCAACAATAATGGTTTAAATGATGTATTCAAACCGGTGATATTGGGAGTGCACAATTATGAATTTTTGATCTTCGACCGTTGGGGAGAACAGATATTTAAGACCAACGATATGAATGAAGGCTGGAATGGCTATTACAAAGGAAAACTATGTACTGACGATGTTTATGTATATAAGATCGTATTTAGAGATGATGTACAACAAATGGACCATCAATACATTGGCAGAGTAACACTTGTTCGATAGTGTTCTACTTCCCTACCAGCAATTTAAAGCCCTTACCATGCACATTGATCAGTTCCACATTCGGATCTTCTTTTAGGTATTTACGAAGCTTTGCAATGTACACATCCATACTTCTTCCATTAAAATAATTATCATCATTCCAAATGGATTTTAATGCGAAGTTTCTATCCAGTACATCATTTGCGTGAAGACACAACAGTTTCAACAATTCTGCTTCTTTAGTAGTTAACTTATGCTGTGAGCCTTTCAAGTCTAGTGTTTGATGTTGATAATCAAATTTATATTTCCCGATCTTGAATTCCGTTTGATCGGTGTTCTTTACCGCTTTATTATCGGTACGTCTTAAAATAGCTTGCAAACGCAATAACAACTCTTCCATGCTGAATGGCTTAGTGATATAATCATCCGCACCAACTTTAAACCCTTCAATCGCATCTTCCTTCATGGATTTAGCTGTAAGAAATACAATTGGAATTGTTGTATCAATAGCACGGATCTCCTTTGCTAATGTAATACCGTCCTTTACAGGCATCATTACATCAAGGATGCAGATATTGAACTTGTCCTTTGAAAAAACATCGTATCCCAATTTACCATTGGTTGCCAATGTGGTAGTATATCCTTTTGCTTCCAGATATTCTTTTAGAAGGTTTCCTAAATTAGGATCATCCTCTACCAATAATACTTTTGTTTTTTCCATAGCTATTCTGTTTAATGATTGTTATCTATATTGAAAGGTAAATAAACTGTGAATGTAGAACCTTTCCCTAATTCACTTTCTACACTGATCGAACCACCATGCTTCTCCACCACCGCTTTCACATAACTCAATCCTAAGCCAAATCCTTTTACATTGTGAATATTTCCGGTAGGAACACGATACATCGTATCAAAGATACGCTTTTGATTTTCCTTGCTGATCCCTATGCCATTATCTTGTACAGAGATGAACACTCCTTCCATATCGTTCTTTGTGGAGATCTTGATCTTTGGTTTTTCAGATGAATATTTTAGAGCATTATCGATCAAGTTAAAAACAATGTTTGTTACGTGTACTCGATCAGCCTCAATAACGAACTTGCTTGCATTCAAATATTTTTCAATTTCACCTTCTTTGTTTTCTACCTGCAACTTAATATTGGTGATCGTTTGTTCGATCAAATTATGAACATCGATCTGCTGTAATTTTAATTTAAATTGTCCTTTATCTAAGATAGCCGTTTGTAAAATATTCTCTACTAATAAACTCAAACGTTTGTTCTCATCACCGATCATGCGTACATAATTACTTACACGTTCCGGTGATTTTTCTACCGACTGATCACCCAACACTTCACAAGCCAATGAGATCGTAGAAATAGGAGTCTTGAACTCGTGTGTCATGTTGCTGATAAAGTCATTCTTGATCTCTGAAAGTTTTTTCTGTTTTAAGATCGTAGAGATCGTGTAGTAGAAGGAGAAGATCAAAGCAAGCATGAAAGCAATAGAAATGAGTAACAAAAACCACATGGAGCTCAGAATATATCTTTTCTGATTCGGGAAAGAAACAGAAAGGAATTGCGGCTTGATAAATATATTATCAGGTGATAAGTTTACTTTAAAAGGTGATTGATAGATCTTTTTTTGTTTGTCGGTCAAACCTGTTGAATCCATGGGAGGATTCTTGCTCGGTGTGATCCCGAAAATATAATCCGCATCCACACCTTTCTCCATCAGCTCTACTCTTAAAATTGAATCGATCAATAAAGTATCAATACGTTTATCATAATCATTATAAACATTGATACTCACCAATTCATCAAAGATATCGTTCACCATGTTTGTTTTGTTGGCAAACCATTTATCGCTAAAATCAGTAGAATCCATAGGGTGCATAATTGGCCCTTCGGCTTTCAATTTAGCATCCAGTTCTTTCGAAGAAGTATCGGCCGAAAAATTCTTTTCTCTTGATTTTTTAACGATCACACCATTCGAATCAGAAACAAATTCCTCAACGATCTTTACATTTAGTTTATTCTTTGGAAGCTGATAGGAAACTTTATCCCCCAGGGAATCGGAGACCAGACTCGCTTTGTCGCCCGATATATCAACCGTTGAATAATAACGGATCCCTTGTTTACGGAAATTGAATTTTTGGGTGATCTTGGCTGCTGCTTTGAACTTTTCCAAACGATACACCACATTGTTCAGGGCTTCATTCACACTTTGTTCAAACCGGTCCTGCCCCAATGAAATAGCATTATTCACCCAATACACCTGAATAGCGATAAGGCCGATCAGCGCCAAACTCGCCATAATGGTAATTATCTTAATATTGCTTTTGTTCATTTGTACTGCAAAAATAAGGCATTCAAACAGATGCCTAAAACCATTAACATTATTTAACAGGCATTAACAGGGCTTTAACAGCACCCAGAAATTAGATGCTCTATGTTTGCCTCAGAAATTTGTTGCAACCAAATTTACAATTATTAAAAACAATTTAATCTCTTAAACCATGAAAAACCTATACAACAAAACCATTGCCGCATCCTTAGTGGTTGCAATAGCAATAACAGGAGTGGCCTGCGGACAAAATGCAAAAGTAAAAACGATCACCATAGTAAATGGAGATACAACCATATCCGAAAAAACGATCGGAAAGGATGAGATCGCTGAAATAGAAAAACAAATTACAATGGTGGTATCGGAAGATGGAAAAGCCGGTGACAAAAAAATAGTAAAGAAGATCATCATTAACGGTGACGAAAAGAATACAGAAGATGCAATGGCATTCGCTTATAGCATTCATGATTCTAAGAATGAAGACATTGAAGTAACTACCGATGAAAACGGGAATACTACCACCAAGGTGATCGTCAAAGAAGGAGGAAAAGAAGGAGAAGCAACATCGGAGAAAAAAGTGGTAAAAAAGACCGTGGTGATCAATGATGGAAAAACCGAGAAGGAAGATCTGAATGTAAACATCAATGTAAAAAAGAATGTAGTAAAAATAGACATGGCTTCTTCTTCAAAAGAGCCGATCAATGTGAGTATTTTGGATGAGAACGGAAAACAGATCCACTATGATTCTCAGAAAGAAGGGGGCAATTATTCCAAAGAAATTAAGTTGGAGAAAAAAGGCACTTATTTCTTGAACATCATTCACAACAAACAAAGCACAAGCGAAAAGATCCTTATTCCATAACACATCCCCTGCACATTCGTGATAAAAAGAGGCTCCATTTTGAGCCTCTTTTTTGTTATCTTTGTTAGCCTAAATTGATCCTCAAATGACACACATTAAAAACTATATCAACGGTGAATTGATCGAACCTGTTGGCAAACAATATATCGACAATTACAATCCATCCACCGGAAAAGTATATTCCTATATTCCTGATTCCGATGAACGTGATGTAGAACTGGCAACAGAAGCTGCATTAAAAGCATTCCCAAGTTGGAGCGTTACTCCAAAAGATGAGCGTTCACGCATCATGCTAAAGATATCGGAACTGATCGAAAAGAACATGGAGCGTTTTGCCATGGCAGAATCAACCGATAATGGCAAACCTGTTGCATTAGCAAGAATGGTGGACATTCCACGTGCGGCAGCTAATTTTCATTTTTATGCGACTGCTATTTTGCATTATGCTTCCGAAAGTCATTCGATGGAAGATACTGCCATCAACTATACTTTGCGCACACCTGTTGGTGTGGCAGGATGTATCTCTCCCTGGAACTTACCATTATACTTGTTCACCTGGAAAATAGCACCTGCAATTGCTTCAGGAAATTGTGTGGTGGCAAAGCCATCGGAAGTAACACCAATGACTGCTTATTTACTTTCTGAACTTTGTATAGAAGCCGGATTACCAAAAGGAGTATTGAACATTGTACACGGTTACGGACATAAAGTAGGATCAGCGATCACATCCCATCCAAAAATTCCATTGATCTCCTTTACAGGAGGAACCAAGACCGGTGCTGAGATAGCAAAAGTAGCTGCTCCGATGTTCAAAAAACTATCCTTGGAATTGGGTGGAAAAAATCCGAATATCATTTTTGCAGATTGCGATTTTGAGAAGATGATCAAAACAACACTGAACTCTTCTTTCGCTAATCAAGGACAGATATGCCTTTGCGGATCACGCATTTTTGTGGAGCGTCCGATCTATGAAAAATTCAAGACAGAATTTGTAAAGCGTGTAAAAGAAATGAAGGTGGGTAACCCTGCTGATAAAGACAGTAAGTTGGGCGCTGTTGTTTCGAAGCCACACATGGAAAAAGTATTGTCGTATGTAGAACTTGCCAAACAAGAAGGAGGAACAGTATTGTGTGGTGGCCATCAGGTAAAACTGGATGGCGAGTTTGCAGAAGGTTATTACATTGCACCAACGGTTATTGAAGGATTATCATTCAATTGCAGAACCAATCAGGAAGAGATCTTCGGACCTGTTGTAACCATTATGCCATTTGATACAGAAGAAGAAGTATTGGGCTATGCCAATAGCACACAATACGGATTAGCATCCATTGTATGGACCGAAAATTTAACCCGCGCACACCGTGTAGCAAGTAACTTACATGCAGGAATTGTTTGGATCAACTGCTGGTTGTTGCGCGACCTGCGCACACCATTTGGTGGAGTAAAAGGCTCAGGTGTAGGACGTGAAGGCGGATTTGAAGCCTTGCATTTCTTTACCGAACCGAAGAATGTATGTATTAAGTTGAAATAGAAAATTTCAATATATATTATAAAAGAGGCATGAGTTGATCATGCCTCTTTTTTTATTTAGACAAGTATATTTAATTTCGGCTGAACAAATGCCAAAACATTGATTTTCAATATTTTAAACACAAAACAAAGTGTTGATTTATACAATTAGACAAGTATAAAATTCGAATAAAAAATAGCCGATTTTTTTCTGATTGAAATAAATTATCAATTCCTTTGATAAAAAATCACATCATGAAAAAATTCATTTTTATACTTACATATACATTACTTGTTCTTTCAACAGAAGCACAAGTTGTTTTTATTCCTGATCAAAATTTCAAAACATGTCTTCTATCTGATTCAACAATAAACACAAACTTCGATAACGAGATACAGGTAACAGAGGCAACAAATCATTCTGGAGAAATAGCATGTTTTAGCATGAACATAAGCGATTTAACAGGGATTGAATCCTTTCCTAATATCACTATGTTAAAAATCTCTTTCAATCAATTAACGAGTTTAGATATTTCTTCAAATGTACATTTAACACATCTTTTTTGCTCAAACAATCAGCTTACAAGCTTAGATGTTTCTTCGAATACAGAATTAGCACATTTATACTGCGGCAACAATCTATTAACAAGTATTAATGTAATTGGTGATACTTCACTAGAACAATTTTCTTGTCATCAAAACTATTTAACAACGCTAGATGTTTCCACTAATAATAAAATGTGGGTACTGAAATGCGATAACAATCTATTAACAAATTTAGATGTGTCGAATAATCACGATTTATCAGCACTATGGTGCAATAACAATTCTTTGTCAAGTTTAAATTTAAAGAACGGAAACAACGTTCATATTCAACCTGCAAATATTGACATGAGGAATAACCCCAACCTACACTGCATAGAAGTAAGCGACACCGCTTATTGTACATCTTACTGGACAAATATCGATTCCATTAGCTATTTCAGTGAAAATTGTTCAGTAAATATTGATCAGCTCAAAAATTCAAATGGATTCGAGCTATATCCGAATCCATTTCAAGACTCATTTACAATTGATCTTAATACCAATAGTGAACATATTGTTGTTCAACTATTCGATCTGTTAGGAAATAAAATATTAGAGAGTAAAATTAGTGGGAAAACAACATTGGATCTTAGTTCTACTCATGCAGGAATGTATCTGGTGAAATTAATAGATGAGAAAAATAATACGATTGGATCCGGGAAAATTATTAAACAATAAAAATCTACAACTTCCCGCCCAGCACACAGGTCTTTTTATATTTCTTAACGGTACCATCGGTATGGAACACTTCAAAGAATACAATATAGATACCGATACGTGCTTTTTCCTTTTCTTCTGTGATGCCATCCCAACTGAATGTTCCTTTTGTGCCTAACAATTCATTACGGATCAAATAACGGGTCATTCGTCCTTTGCTATCATAAATGCTTACATTGGCAACAAAACCGGGTTGATCAAAATGATAATTGATATTCACCACATCATTGTATCCATCTTCATCGGGTGAAAAGATCTCCGGTGTGATCTCGATCGCACTTTCTGTTTCTCCGGCATCGGTGTATTGTGAATTTTTGTAAGCCGGTGTTGCATAACCAACATCCTTTGAAGCAGAATGCCAGTTGGTGCGGTCGTTTGTTTCTCTATTAAAATCAATACGTTCCAATGAAACTCCTTTGGTACTATTCAACAATGCAAAATGCATGTCTGAATAATACACAAAATGATCGATCACATCGCTTGTAGTAGATACGCAAACCGTTCCCGCATCAATATTCATTGAAGGCAGGTCCACAATTTCCAGAAAGCCTTTCGGATTGGTGGTACTGTATTGTGATAGAACAGCAGCCGTGTTTTCACTCAATACTAAATACTCATTCGGGAAAAATAAAAATCCATCCGCACTGATCGTTTCTAGATTAATAGGCACATTCAAAATTGTATCGTATTGTGAGATGCTGAGCGTTTTTAAGTCGATCACTTTGTTGGAGCGATTATAGATCTCCACAAAATCAACTCCACCCGAATTAGGATCCACCAATATCTCATTGATCACGATGTCTTTTGGTGAAGCAGGCTCGGGAATAGCAAAGCGGGCTGAATTGTTTGTTCCAACAGTATTGCCTGCACAATCCGTAACAGTGTTACCCACGCTGAGTGTATAGATCGTTCCTATTTGAAAGGGACTTGTAAATGCCAGGATCACACTTTTAAAATCGGGAGCAACAGAACGCGCATACACAGGATTACCGAAGCCATTATCAACGGTAAACAATATTGTGCTCATTAATGTCAAGCTATCCATCGGTTCTGTAAAAAACACCTGAATGGTATCCGTACTGATGACAGAGATGCGTTCTATCTCCGGCAATACAAGATCTGGATTGGCAGCAAACACAGAATTTTGTCTTCCGGGAGTTCCGGCATCTGTGCTCACAGAAGCTGTCCAATTGTTTGCGCCCGCACAAGGATTATTCGGATCGATCTGTTCTAAACTCCAACCGCCATCTTTTTTTGTATCGTCACCATACCATGCATCGGAATATGTAACTGATGAGATGATCAGATCATTGGCTGTTTTTAATGTAAGTGTTTGTCCGGAGTTGGTCAATGTCGGGAAACTGGTAACACCCACCACATTGTAACTTGCAGGATAATTGGATGCAGCAGTAGTAGAAGCAAATACAATAAAGCTATCAGGTAAAATCGTTACATCGGGCAAGAGCTTCACATTGGTCCCGGCCATAAATTTCCAGTTATTCAAATTGATTGGGAAGGCTGTGCGGTTGTACAATTCTACATATTCGTAGTTAGGCAACGAACTAAATATTGGATCGGGGTCGGCCATGATCTCATTGAATACCACATCCAAATGTTTTACTTCATAATAACTGAAATTCGCAGTTAATGGATTCATGTTGTTGCCGGCACAATCCGTAATTGCGCCAAATGTTAGTATGTAATTTGTGGCAGATGTTAAAGGATTCGACAAGGTTAATTCAACACAGGTAAGTGTGCTATTGGGCACAGCAGACTGCGGTGTTCCGATGGAGTTATTAATAGTGAAATTAGAAACTGTTGTTAATTGTGATGCATTCACTGCTTCTGAAAAACAAACAGAAACATGCAGCGGATCAATAGCTGTTACACTCACAACATTGGGTGCTGTAACATCTGCTGCTGTAGTAAACACACTATTCTGCACTCCGGGAGTTCCGCCATTTACATTGTTAGAAGCGATCCAGTTGGCAGATGCTGCACATGCAAGCGGTATATTCGGATTGATCAATTCCAATGTCCAGCCTCCATCTTTTTTTACCGCATCCTGATACCAGGCATCGGAATAATTCACAGAGTCGATATCCACCAATGTATTGTCTTTTAGTTTTAGATTATCACCGGTATTGTTCAAAGAAGGAAAACTACTTACACCCATCACAGCTCCAAATACACTGTAGGAGGCAGTATCAGCAATAGGACAAATGATCAGGTACTGATTCGGAGCAAGGTTATAATTACCTAATGTAGCTGTGGAGGAACCATCGGTAAATTTCCATCCATTCAAATTCAAGGTATTGGAGCTTCTATTGAATAGTTCAATAAATTCAGTGGCAGGCAATGCTACTTGCGGAGAAGGATCGGCATAGATCTCTGTAATGATCACATCTTTATAGGCCGCTGTAACAGGAGCGAAATAAGTAAAGTTGGAAGTGGCCGTAGTGATGGCATTTGCACTTTGATCCTGCACATTGGAAACGGTTAAGGTATTCAACAAAGCATTACTGAATGCAGTGGCAAAGGTGAGATGTACCAAAGCAAAATTACTTGCATCACGAACAGCAGAAGCAGGATTTCCAATTCCATTGTTCACAGAATAGTTTCCTGCAGTTTGTGCTGTTGTAAGATCAACCGCTTCATCAAACAATACATCCAATTGAGTAGAAGAAATAACAGTACTAGAAACAATAGAAGGTGCTGTATTATCAACGATAACCGGTCCAATATAAAAGTTATCGAAGAAAAATTTAGTTGCATTACTTACTGTATAAACAGTAGCCACACCAAAAAAGGAAGAAGATGTATAAGTGTTATCCGTTCCATTTGCTTGCAACACATAGGCTGTACCACCGGCAGGATCAACAAACAAACTCCAGTTCCCGGATGCATCGCGCGTTACTTTTATTCCAATGGCAAAAGAAGCCGCAATTTGAGCATTGGTTCCTCTGCAAACAGAGGTACTTGTTAAACCGGTTTGACGGAACAGTTCCACCGCATCAGTGGTGCCTGCTTCACCAAATTGAAGATAATATCCATTCAATGAACCTTCCAGATTGGCTTGATCGGAAACAAGATATACTCTACCGTAATTAGAAGAGGAAGGCGCAAAGGTTTGTGAGATATAAAAATGCCATTCCGTATTATCGAGTGAGGCTAAGGCATTGGGGAATGACAAATAGCTGGCTCCTGCAAGGGTATTGTTCAATTGAAGCTCTTGGGATGCATTCACGATAAATTCTGCCCCATCACCTGTCCAGGCTTGATTGGCTGTAAAATCACCGTCCGAAAAATTATCAGTTACTTGTGCATAGGCAGAAGTAACCATTAATAACATTGCTATAAAAAACGCTCTCATCCTTCGCTAAATGTAGAGTAAATATAAGAAAAACAGTGCTTGCTCAAGTTACCGGAAGATGAATAAATTGATAAAAAACTTTTTGTCAGATAAAAAAAATCAATTAGGTTTGTAGCCGAATATGAAAATGATTTGTAAAAATAAAAAGCACAACATGAAACGTTTCCAGCAAGGGAAGGGTCAATAGTGTTTTTTTATACAATATAAATTTCACAAGCCTTTCCGAAATGGAAAGGCTTTTTTTTTAATAACTAAAAATTAAAACAAAATGAAAGTAGCAGTAGTAGGTGCCACCGGATTGGTTGGTACAAAAATGATCCAGGTATTGGAAGAACGCAATTTCCCTGTAACAGAATTAATTCCGGTAGCATCCGAAAGATCGGTTGGTAAGGAAGTTACTTTTAAGGGAAAGAAGTTCAAGGTAGTTGGAATGCAAACTGCTATTGATATGAAACCGAATGTGGCTATTTTCTCAGCTGGTGGAAGCACTTCCACCGAATGGGCACCCAAATTTGCTGCTGCAGGGATCACTGTAATTGATAATTCTTCGGCATGGAGAATGGATCCGACAAAAAAATTAGTTGTACCCGAGATCAATGCGGATGTATTAACTGCAAACGACAAGATCATTGCAAATCCAAACTGTTCTACTATTCAAATGGTGGTAGCATTAAATCCATTGCATAAAAAATACAAGATCAAACGTGTAATCGTTTCTACTTATCAATCAGTAACGGGAACGGGTGTAAAAGCTGTTGATCAATTAATGAACGAACGTAAAGGAGTAAAAGGAGAAATGGCCTATGCTTATCCGATCGACTTGAATGTGATCCCACATATTGATGTGTTCACCGACAATGGCTACACCAAAGAAGAAATGAAAATGGTGAACGAGACCAAGAAGATCATGGGTGATGATACTATCCGTGTAACAGCTACAACGGTTCGTATTCCGGTAATGGGTGGACACAGCGAAAGTGTAAATGTGGAGTTTGATCAGGAGTTTGAATTGAATGATGTACGCTCATTATTACAAACGGCACCGGGAGTATTGTTAGTGGATGATGTGAAAAATTTAAAGTACCCAATGCCAATGGATGCACATGACAAAGATGAAGTGTTGGTAGGTCGTTTGCGCAGAGATGAAACACAGGAGAAAACATTGAACATGTGGATCGTGGCGGATAACTTACGTAAAGGTGCTGCAACGAATGCTGTTCAAATTGCGGAATACTTAGCAGGAAAAAAATTAATTTAATTTATCATTGTATGCCATTGTGCTGTCGCAGGCAGCGCAATGGTATATGATCGCTAATCGTTCGATTGGCCAAGGCTCCACAACACAGCCCATATTCTGGCGCTGCTTAACATTCGGACAACGCTGATCCGGCCAATAAGCGGACAAACCAAAGCTGGTTCCAACCATAGCTCTCTTCATTTTTATATGATGTACTTCGCAGGTATTATCGTAATCACGCCCTGTATAATTCACCACAATGCAGGAAGAGAAAAGCATAAAAATGCAGGCGATCAAAAAAATAAAATGAGGATGTTCTTTTTGCATTAAGGATTTGGAGTATCGGTAACAACCGTCTCCTTATTCGCATCAACAGCTGAAGAAGTTTCAGTCAGCTCTTCTTTTTTTGCAAAAAATCGTTTTTGATTTAAGATGATCAAGATCACTCCGGCACTGATGGCTGCATCAGCAAAGTTGAATACCGGACGGAAGAAAATAAATTCCTCTCCACCCCAAATCGGAAACCAGGAAGGAAAATGTCCTTCAATTACCGGGAAGTAGAACATGTCTACCACTTTTCCATGCAAGAAAGAGGAATAGCCACCTTCTTCGGGCATAAAACGAGCCACTTCATACCCACTATCGCTAAAGATCATTCCATAGAATGCGCTGTCGATCAAGTTGCCTACTGCACCTGCAAAAATGAGTGCAATGCAAATGATAAAGAATTTGTCTTCGTTCTTTTTAGTGAGTGTCCACATATACCAGCCAATACCGGCAATAGCGATCATACGGAAAACGCTCAAAAATAATTTCCCGAAATCACCACCGAACTCCATTCCATAAGCCATTCCATTGTTTTCGGTAAAATGTAAAATGAACCAGTTACCGGCTACATGAATTTCTTCTCCTAAAAAGAAATGTGTTTTGACATAGATCTTAATTAATTGATCGATGAGCAAAATAGAGAAGATAAGTATCAATGGCTTTTTCACGAGCTGTATATTTTAATCAGGTGCACAAAAATAAAGAAAGGTTACACAATGGTAACCTTTCTTAAGAAATATTTACAAAAATTTGTATTAATTG
>JAEUTU010000136.1 GCA_016786925.1 Bacteroidia bacterium | reverse complement strand
TTTATCTCCTTCTTTCACTTGCAAACGAACTTTAACGAATGCATGTAGATCCACACGTTTTTCGTTGTATGCAATAATTGTTTCTTCCGGAGAATAGAATGTTAAGCCTTCACCTTTTACTTTTTCTTCTTTCGTAGATTTTTTACCCTTGGTCATGTAGTACAGACCAAGAACCATGTCTTGAGAAGGAACCGCAACAGGAGCACCATTAGCAGGGTTCAAGATATTGTGTGAAGCAAGCATCAACAATTGAGCTTCAAGGATAGCTGCATGTCCTAATGGAACGTGTACCGCCATTTGGTCACCATCGAAATCCGCGTTAAACGCAGTACAAGTCAATGGATGCAATTGGATCGCTTTTCCTTCGATCAATTTTGGTTGGAATGCCTGGATACCTAATCTGTGAAGTGTCGGAGCACGATTCAAAAGAACTGGATGTCCTTTCAATACGTTCTCTAAAATATCCCAAACGATAGGTTCTTTTTTGTCAACTATTTTCTTAGCAGATTTAACAGTTTTAACAACACCACGCTCGATCATCTTACGGATGATAAATGGTTTGAATAATTCTGCTGCCATATCTTTTGGCAATCCGCACTCATGTAATTTCAATTCAGGTCCAACGACAATTACCGAACGAGCTGAATAATCCACACGTTTACCTAACAAGTTTTGACGGAAACGACCTTGCTTACCTTTTAATGAATCGGATAATGATTTTAAAGCACGGTTTGATTCTGTTTTAACTGCATTTGATTTACGTGAGTTATCGAATAAAGAGTCAACAGACTCTTGTAACATACGTTTTTCATTACGTAAGATCACCTCCGGAGCTTTGATCTCGATCAAACGCTTCAAACGGTTGTTACGGATAATAACACGTCTGTAAAGGTCGTTCAAGTCAGATGTAGCAAAACGACCACCATCCAATGGAACAAGTGGACGTAATTCAGGAGGAATAACCGGAACGATCTTTACGATCATCCACTCAGGTTTATTCTCTACATTCTGGTTAGCATGACGGAAGCTTTCAACAACTTGTAAGCGTTTTAATGCTTCATTTTTACGTTGCTGAGAAGTTTCAGTATTTGCTTTGTGACGTAAGTCGAATGATAAACCATCTAGATCAACACGGCTCAATAAAGCAACCAATGCTTCAGCACCCATTTTAGCGATGAATTTATTCGGATCGCTATCATCCAGGTATTGATTGTCTTTTGGTAATGTTTCTAAGATGTTCAAGTATTCTTCTTCTGATAAGAAATCAAGGTAGTTGATTCCGTCAGCAGCTTTCACACCTGCATTTACTACTACATAACGCTCGTAGTAAATGATCATATCTAATTTTTTAGTTGGTAAACCTAAAAGGTAACCAATTTTATTTGGCAATGATTTGAAGTACCAGATATGCGCAACAGGAACAACTAGGTTGATGTGTCCCATACGCTCTCTACGTACTTTCTTTTCAGTTACTTCAACACCACAACGGTCGCAAACAATTCCTTTGTAACGGATACGTTTGTATTTACCGCAAGCACACTCCCAATCTTTAACCGGACCAAAAATTCTTTCACAGAACAAACCACCCATCTCTGGTTTGTAAGTTCTATAGTTAATGGTTTCGGGCTTTACTACTTCACCACTTGAACGTTCCAAAATTGCTTCCGGTGACGCAAGGCTGATGGTAATTTTCGAGAAATTACTTTTTAGTTTGTTATCTCTTTTAAAAGCCATTGTATTATTTAGTTTAAAATGTTAAAAAGTTTAGAGTTCAAAGTTTAGTTTAAAGTTCAACAGTTAAATAACTCGTAACTATTGAACTTTAAACTTTGAACTTTTTTAGTCAAGTGAAATATTCAATCCTAAGCCGCGTAATTCATGCAACAATACGTTGAATGATTCAGGGATACCTGGAGTTGGCATATTTTCACCTTTAACAATTGCTTCGTATGCTTTCGCACGTCCAACAACGTCATCCGATTTGATAGTAAGGATCTCTTGTAGGATATTAGCAGCACCGAATGCTTCCAATGCCCAAACCTCCATCTCACCAAAACGCTGACCACCAAACTGTGCCTTACCACCCAACGGTTGTTGCGTAATAAGTGAGTATGGTCCGATTGAACGGGAGTGCATTTTATCATCAACCATGTGACCTAATTTCAACATGTAGATAACACCTACAGTTGCGGGTTGGTCGAATCTTTCACCTGTACCACCATCAGTTAAGTATGTACGGCCAAAACGAGGTAAACCTGCTTTGTCTGTCCATTCATTCAACTGCTCAGTAGAAGCACCATCAAAGATCGGTGTGAAGAATTTCTCACCTAATTTTTGACCTGCCCAACCTAATACAGTTTCATAGATCTGACCTAAGTTCATACGGGAAGGTACACCTAATGGATTTAACACGATATCTACCGGTGTTCCATCTTCTAAGAATGGCATATCTTCATCGCGAACGATACGTGCAACGATACCTTTGTTACCGTGACGACCAGCCATCTTATCACCTACTTTTAACTTACGTTTTTTAGCGATGTAGATCTTAGCCAATTGAACGATACCAGCAGGTAGCTCATCACCTACAGTTACAGCGAATTTTTTACGCTTATAAACTCCTAATAGATCGTTGAATTTAATGTTGTAGTTATGCAACAACATTTTGATTTGATCATTCACGTCTTTATCAGTCGTCCATTTGCTTGGGTTCACAGTAGTGAAGTCAATTTTCTCAAGTGCTTTCTGAGTAAATTTCACTCCTTTTCCGATCACCTCTTCTTTTAATACATTTTGAACGCCTTGAGAAGTTTTGCCATTCACAAGCGCATTTAATTTTTCAATCAATTTCGCTTTTAATGCAGCAGCTTCTACATTGTGTTCTTTATCAATTTTCTCTAGCAATGGTTTTTCTTCAGCTTTCGCTTTTTTATCCTTAATTGCACGAGAGAATAATTTTTTGTCGATCACCACACCACGTAATGATGGAGGTGCTTTTAATGAAGCATCTTTCACGTCACCCGCTTTGTCACCAAAGATCGCACGTAAAAGTTTTTCTTCCGGTGAAGGATCTGTTTCTCCTTTAGGAGTGATCTTACCGATCAAGATATCACCTTCTTTTACTTCAGCACCGATACGGATCAATCCGTTCTCATCAAGGTCTTTTGTAGCCTCTTCAGAAACGTTAGGAATATCAGAAGTTAATTCTTCTAAACCACGTTTTGTATCACGTACTTCCAATGAATACTCATCAATGTGAACAGATGTAAAGATATCTTCACGGGCAACACGTTCAGAAATAACGATCGCATCCTCGAAGTTGTAACCTTTCCATGGCATGAACGCTACTTTCATGTTGCGTCCTAATGCTAATTCACCATTTTGAGTTGCATAACCTTCGCACAATACTTGACCTTTAGAAACTTTCTCACCTTTCTTAACGATCGGTTTCAAGTTGATACAAGTACTTTGGTTGGTTTTACGGAATTTAGTTAATTGGTAACGTTTGATATCATCATCAAAGCTGATCAAACGCTCTTCATCTGTTCTGTTGTAACGGATCACGATTTCGTTTGCATCCACATACTCCACAACACCTTCGCCCTCAGCATTGATCAACACACGTGAATCACGTGCAACCAATGGCTCTAATCCAGTTCCTACGATCGGAGCTTCCGGACGTAATAATGGAACAGCTTGACGTTGCATGTTCGAACCCATCAAGGCACGGTTAGCATCATCATGCTCCAAGAACGGAATCAAAGAAGCCGCGATAGAAGCGATCTGATTTGGAGCAACGTCCATCAAATGTAATTTCTCTGGTTCTACAACCGGGAAGTCACCTTCGTAACGGGCTTTTACTTTTCCATCAATGAATCTACCTTTCGCATCGATAGGAGCATTTGCTTGCGCAATTGTTTTTGCATCCTCTTCTTCAGCGCTTAAATATGTAACTGATTTCTCAACATCCACTTTACCGTTTGTTACGGTCATGTATGGTGTTTCGATGAATCCAAGTTTGTTGATCTTAGCATATACACACAATGAAGAGATCAAACCGATGTTTGGACCTTCCGGTGTTTCAATGGTACATAAACGTCCGTAGTGCGTATAGTGAACGTCACGCACCTCGAAACCTGCACGCTCGCGGGATAAACCACCAGGCCCAAGGGCAGATAGTCTTCGCTTGTGAGTGATCTCAGCCAATGGATTGGTTTGATCCATAAATTGAGATAACTGGTTAGTACCAAAGAATGAGTTGATAACAGATGATAATGTCTTCGCATTGATCAAGTCGGTTGGCGTGAACACCTCGTTATCACGAACGTTCATACGTTCACGGATAGTACGGGCCATACGAGCCAAACCAACACCGAACTGAGCGTATAATTGCTCACCTACGGTACGAACACGTCTGTTACTCAAGTGATCGATATCATCCACATCTGCTTTAGAGTTGATCAATTCGATCAAATATTTAATGATCAAAATGATATCCTCTTTTGTTAATGTTTTAACATCAGCAGGCGTATTGATATTTAATTTTTTGTTGATACGGTAACGACCAACTTCTCCAAGATCGTAACGTTTATCAGAGAAGAATAATTTATCGATGATACCACGAGCTGTTTCTTCATCAGGTGGTTCAGCGTTACGTAACTGACGATAGATGTGTTCTACCGCTTCTTTCTCAGAGTTAGATGTATCTTTTTGTAATGTATTGTAGATGATCGCGTAATCAGCAGAGTTCACGTCTTCTTTGTGAAGGATCACAGATTTAACGTTCGCTTCGATGATCAAGTCGATATGACCTTCTTCAAGAATGGTCTCACGGTCGATGATCACTTCGTTACGCTCAATAGATACCACCTCACCGGTATCCTCATCAACGAAATCTTCGATCCATGTTTTCAATACACGAGCTGCAAGTTTACGACCTACAGCATTTTTCAAGGCAGCTTTGCTAACTTTTAATTCGTCAGCTAAGCCGAATATTTCAAGGATTTGTTTATCGCTTTCAAATCCGATAGCTCTTAACAAGGTTGTTACCGGTAACTTTTTCTTACGGTCGATATAAGCATACATCACGCTATTGATATCGGTAGCAAACTCGATCCATGATCCTTTGAAAGGGATAACACGGGCAGAGTACAATTTGGTACCGTTAGCATGACGACTTTGACCGAAGAACACACCCGGTGAACGGTGTAACTGAGAAACAATAACGCGTTCAGCTCCATTGATAACGAAAGTACCTTTTGGAGTCATGTACGGAATAGTTCCCAAGTAAACATCCTGAATGATCGTTTCAAAATCTTCATGTTCAGGATCTGTACAATACAAACGTAACTTTGCTTTCAAAGGTACGCTGTATGTTAAACCACGCTCGATACACTCTTCGATAGCGTAACGTGGAGGGTCAATAAAGTAATCTAAAAATTCCAACACGAAATTGTTTCGTGCATCGGAAATAGGAAAGTTTTCTGCGAAAACTTTGTAAAGTCCTTCGTTCTGACGGTTTTCAGAAGTTGTTTCCAACTGAAAAAAGTCCTGGAACGATTGAAGTTGAATATCTAAAAAGTCAGGGTACTCAATTTGACTTTTGATAGATGCAAAACTTATTCTCTGAGGTTTTTTATTTTGAGCCAAGGTGCTAAAGTATTAAGGTTAATAAGTAAAAACAACTATACACTGAAAACACATAATCCTCATCACACTTTTGTTACCAAAAGGGTGATGAGGCTGTGAATATTAAAGTTGTGTCAGAAGCTTATTTAATCTCAACTTTTGCTCCTGCTTCTTCTAATTGTTTTTTCAATGCTTCAGCTTCTTCTTTAGAGATGCCTTCTTTTACTGGTTTTGGTGCACCGTCAACAAGATCTTTAGATTCTTTCAATCCTAAACCTGTTAAGTCTTTTACTACTTTTACTACACCTAATTTAGCTGCACCTGCGTCAACTAAGATCACATCAAAAGATGTTTTAGCTGCTGCTGCGTCTCCGCCTGCTGCACCACCTGCAACAACTACTGCTGCTGCTGCTGGTTCGATACCATACTCATCTTTTAAAATTGTAGATAATTCTTGCACTTCTTTCACAGTTAAATTTACTAACTGTTCAGCAATTGCTTTTACGTCTGCCATTGTATTTGATTTTTAAAATTGTTACTAATTAAATTTTTACTTTTTCTATCTTTAAACTGTTTGCCAACTAAGCTGCGTCTTTTTCTGCTTTGTTTTGTAGAGCAGATACAACTCGTTGTGCAGGTGATTGAAGTAATGCCACCACGTCTGCGATAAGCTCGTTTTTGCTCTTAATGTTCGCAAGAGCGTCAAGTTGATCATCGCCTAAGTAGATGTTTTCTTCAACGAAAGCACCTTTCAATAAAGGTCTGTCATTTTTAGCTCTGAACTGCTTAATTAATTTAGCAGGAGCATTTCCCACTTCAGTGAACATGATCGCTGTAGCACCTTTTAATGCCGGAATTAGATCCGTTAAACGGCTATCATCAGCTCTCTCCAATGCTTTTTTAAGCAATGAGTTTTTTACAACTGTTACTGAAATGTTTTTTTCAAAACAAGATCTTCTGAATTGGTTTACTTTCTCAACAGTTAAAGAAGAACAATCTGCTAAATAGATTTTATTGTTCGCATTGATCTTTTCAACCAATGAGTCGATTATTTGTGATTTCTCTTCTTTTTTCATTTCTGTTTGTTTTTAATTTACTCCGTGGAAGCCGTTGTAAATTGATGGTTTTTATTAATTACAAAATTATTGCGCTAAGAATTTCGTGTCAATTTGGATACTTGGACTCATAGTAGAGCTCAAGTAAACGCTTTTCACATACGTTCCTTTTGCTGATGAAGGCTTTAATTTCATAATTGTCTGTAACAACTCATTCGCATTGTCTGCAATCTTATTGCTGTCGAAAGATACTTTCGCAACTAAAGATTGGATAATACCAGCTTTATCAACTTTGAAGTCGATTTTACCGGCTTTAGATTCAGTTACTGCTTTCGCAACATCCATAGTAACAGTTCCTGTTTTAGGATTTGGCATCAAACCACGTGGTCCTAACACACGTGCAATAACACCAATTTTACCCATTACACTTGGAGTTGCAACAACAACATCCACATCTAACCAACCGCCTTTGATCTTTTCTACATACTCATCTAATCCTACGTAGTCAGCACCTGCAGCTTTAGCTTCTGCCTCTTTATCAGGAGTACAAAGAACTAATACTTTCATAGTTTTACCTGTTCCGTGTGGTAATGATACAGATCCACGAACCATTTGGTTCGCTTTACGTGGATCAACACCTAAACGGATGCTGATGTCTACTGAAGAATCAAACTTAGTAGA
Source organism: Bacteroidia bacterium (assembly GCA_016786925.1). GTDB lineage: Bacteria > Bacteroidota > Bacteroidia > 2-12-FULL-35-15 > 2-12-FULL-35-15 > 2-12-FULL-35-15. Next base: position 54,329 of record JAEUTU010000136.1, on the reverse strand, counting down.
AGTGATCTCTTTCACGATCTTTGCTGCTTCTGCCAAAGTATATGCTTTTGTAGCATCGTACTTCGCCATAGCTGCTTTTCTTTTTTTTGTGATTTTAGCCATTTTATTGAATTTGTGATGTGCAAACGCACGCCTTAGCGTGCTCCATCGGTTATTTTACTTTTTCTTTAATGGTGATTCACCTGTTACGGTCAATCCCATACTGCGAGCTGTACCAGCTACCATGCTCATTGCTGATTCAATAGTAAAGCAGTTCAAGTCAGGCATTTTACCTTCAGCAACTGTGCGGATCTGATCCCAAGTTACTGTACCCACTTTTTTACGGTTCGATTCAGCTGAACCTGCTTTTACTTTTGTGATCTCTAACAATGATACTGCAACAGGAGGGTTTTTAGTGATAAATTCGAATGATTTATCGTTATAAACCGTGATGATAACAGGAATTACTTTTCCAGCTTTATCTTGTGTTCTAGCATTGAATTGCTTACAGAACTCCATGATGTTAACACCTTTAGCACCTAATGCCGGTCCAATCGGAGGTGAAGGATTTGCAGCTCCACCTTTTATTTGCAATTTGATCATTGCACTTACTTCTTTTGCCATTTTCTTTTTTAGTTTACTGGTTCAGTTGTCACCGCTGGAAACTTAATTGCTGATGGAAGCTCAACGTTGGGTATTTCGCTCTTTTTGCTGAACGGATTTGATTTAACTTTCTTTCTCTACTTCTAAATATCCTAGTTCTAATGGTGTTTTTCTTCCGAAAATTTTCACCATTACTTCTAGTTTTTTCTTGTCTTCAATTACTTTTTCAATTGTACCGGTGAATCCATTGAATGGACCATTGGTTACTTTTACTGTTTCTCCAACAATAAATGGAATGCTGATCTGTGCATCGCTTTCAGCAAGATCATCCACAGTTCCTAAAATTCTGTTCACTTCGCTTAAACGCATTGGAACAGGCTCACCACCTTTTGTTTCACCTAAGAAACCGATAACACCGGTTACATTCTTAATAACGTGAGGCACCTCTCCAACAAGAGCTGCTTCAATTAAAATATATCCGCCATAAAAAGGACGTTCTTTACTCACTTTTTTACCGTTACGGATCTGATAGATCTTTTCAGTAGGAATTAAAATTTGAGATACATAACTGCTTAAACCTAAACGGTTGATCTCAACCTCAATATATTGCTTTACCTTTTTCTCCTGACCACTGATAGCTCTTACCACATACCATTTTTTTACGGTGTCAGTTTTTGTTTGCTCGCTCATTTCTGTAAATTATATCGAGTTATTAAAATAAATGGTAGATCGTTTCCATTCCTTTATTAAAAGCGAAATCCATTGCAAAAACTAATAATGCAATGATCACAGATGCAACCATCACAACGATCGCACTGCTTTGTAATTCTTTCCAAGATGGCCAACTCACTTTGTTTACAAGTTCATTGGTTGTTTCGCTGAAATATTCTTTAAACTTGCTCATATTCTTCTTAGTTTAAAGTTTAAAGTTTGAAGTTTGAAGTTTTGACCTGAGTCAACTTTGAACTTTGTACTTTGAACTTTCTTTAGCACAGGTGGAGAGATTCGAACTCCCATCAAAGGTTTTGGAGACCTCTATTCTACCCTTGAACTACACCTGTTTATTACTCCAAATTGTTGATCCAAAAACTTAATTTTGGCATCACCCGTATTTAGTAGAAAACAGCAGGCAATGTTTCCACTGCCTACTGTCCATACTAAATTGTTGTATTTATTACTTGATGATTTCAGTTACCTGACCTGCACCTACAGTACGTCCACCTTCGCGGATAGCGAAACGTAAACCTTTGTCCATAGCTACCGGTACGATCAACTTAACAGTAATTGTTACGTTATCACCAGGCATAACCATGTCGCGTCCTGCTGGTAATTCAATTTCTCCTGTTACGTCAGTTGTACGTAAGTAGAATTGAGGACGGTATTTGTTATGGAATGGAGTGTGACGTCCACCTTCTTCTTTTTTCAATACGTAGATCTCAGCTTTGAACTCAGTATGAGGAGTGATAGTTCCCGGTCTAACGATAACCATACCTCTACGGATATCTTTCTTATCGATACCACGTAACAATAAACCTACGTTATCACCAGCTTCACCTCTATCAAGGATCTTACGGAACATTTCCACACCTGTAATAGTAGATTTTAATTTCTCATCTTGCATACCAATGATCTCAACCTCATCACCTGAGTTGATAACACCTGTTTCGATACGACCTGTTGCAACAGTACCACGACCAGTGATTGTGAACACGTCCTCAACCGGCATCAAGAATGGTTTTTCAGTTTCACGTGGAGGCAATGGAATGTAAGAATCTACAGCATCCATTAATTCCATGATCTTTTCTGACCATTTTGGATCTTTATTTAAACCACCTAAAGCAGAACCTTTGATGATTGGAGTGTTGTCACCATCAAATTGATAGAATGACAATAACTCACGGATTTCCATTTCTACTAAATCTAACAACTCAACATCATCAACCATGTCCACTTTGTTCATGAACACAACGATTTTAGGTACACCTACCTGACGAGCCAAAAGGATATGCTCACGAGTTTGTGGCATTGGACCATCTGTAGCAGCAACTACCAAGATAGCACCGTCCATTTGAGCAGCACCAGTAACCATGTTCTTTACGTAATCCGCGTGACCTGGACAGTCAACGTGTGCGTAGTGACGGTTAGCAGTTTGATACTCTACGTGAGAAGTATTGATTGTGATACCACGCTCTTTTTCTTCAGGAGCGTTATCGATTGAAGAGAAATCTCTCACTTCAGATAGACCTTTTTCAGCTAATACAGTTGTGATTGCTGCAGTTAAGGTTGTTTTACCGTGGTCAACGTGACCAATTGTTCCGATGTTTACGTGTGGTTTGGAACGGTCGAATTTTTCTTTAGCCATTGCTATTTATTTGTTTAATTGTTATTTTATATTTATTTACTCAAGAAATTTTCTTTCCAAAAAATTATTTGAATAAACCTTCTCCAGGTTTATTCAAATAACAATACTTTTTTCAAACACACACCATCAAAACAACATTAAGAGCTGTTGATGAGGATTGAACTCACGACCTCTTCCTTACCAAGGAAGTGCTCTACCACTGAGCTACAACAGCTTAATGTAAGCAAGTGAGTATAAAAGAGCGGAAGACCGGGCTCGAACCGGCCACCCTCAGCTTGGAAGGCTGACGCTCTACCAAATGAGCTACTTCCGCTTAAATTATTCTTACAAAAAAAGAACTACAATCAAAAATCGTGGGCCAGGATGGATTCGAACCACCGAAGACGAAGTCAGCAGATTTACAGTCTGCCCCATTTGGCCACTCTGGTACTGACCCAACAATGTGTTACAAAAAGAGCCGAAGAAGGGACTCGAACCCCCGACCAGCTGATTACAAATCAGCTGCTCTACCAGCTGAGCTACTTCGGCTTAATTTTGTTTGTAACACTATATTTTAAAAGAACTTCAACCTATTTTTAGTGACTTATTAACATCACCCCCTTGAAAAAGGACTGCAAATCTATAAAACATTTGTGTTTCTGCAAAAAAAATCTTGCTTTTTTTCAAAAAAAAATGCAGCCCCTTGATTTTGAGGCTGCAAATGTAATAAAATGTTTGAATTTACAAGGCTATAAGCCTTTAATTTTTTCTTTATGCTTCTTTACTTGTGTTTTTAAAGCTCCTAAACTCATGTCAACCGCCTCCTCAAAGCTCTTACACTGTTTTTTGGCAAACAGATCATTGCCCGGAATGTGCAACCTGATCTCTGCGATCTTATTCGCTGAATCATCTGATTTATCTAATCGAAGCGTTACATCACTACTAATGATACCATCATAATAATGCGCCAGTTTATCTACACGTTCTTCAATAAAAGCGATCAATTTTTTGTCTGCATCAAAATGCACCGATTGAATTTTTACGTTCATAATCTAGTCCTCCTGTTTTTTAGTTAAAATTATTTTATGCTTTTGGATGTGCCTGCTTGTGCACATTCTTTAATTTTTCTACTGTATTATGTGTATAAACCTGCGTTGCCGAAAGGTTTGCGTGACCCAACAATTCCTTGATCGCATTCAGATCGGCCCCATTATTCAGCATGTGTGTTGCAAATGTGTGTCGCAATACATGCGGACTCTTCTTATCTATTGTTGTTACTTGTGAAAGGTACGCTTTCACCAAATTATATACAAACTTTTCGGATAATTTTTTTCCTTTATCGCTCAACAGCAGCACCTCTTCGTCCGAAGCCGGACGCTCCTTCAGATATTGTTGCAACAACTGCTTCAACTCGTTTGTGACTGGGATCAATCGCTCTTTATTCCTTTTACCCAATACTTTTAACTGATTGGCATACAGATCCACATCTTTTTCTTTCAACTGGATCAACTCCGAAAGTCGCATTCCTGTTGAATAGAACAACTCAATGATCAATTTATCTCTTAAGCCTTTCTGATCTGCGCCAAAAGCAACATGGTCGAGCAATACATCCATTTTTTCTTTTTCCACAAAAACCGGCAATCGCTTCGATGTTTTGGGCGATTGGATCTTGAGCATCGGGTTTTCATGAACCCATTTCTGACGCAACAAAAATTTGTAGAATGTCTTTAAGGAAGTGATCTTGCGGTTAACCGACCTAGAAGAGATCCCCTGATCCATCATGTTCACTATCCAGGAGCGGATAAGCGTATGATTCACCTCTTCCATAGAGGTGATCTGATACATACTGTTTAAATAAACGGAGAGTTGTTCGATATCGTTTTGATAGGCCACAAGCGTATGAGCAGAAAAACGCTTTTCAAATTGCAGATACTCTAAAAATCTATCCCGACAGCTATCAATGGTCATAAAAAAAGGAAAAATCTACTGTGTTGAACGCAAATAACTTTAAAAAGTTATAGCTACAGTAAATTTTTCCTTGTTAAAATATTCTAAAAAGCGATTATGCTTCTTCGATTCCTTGTTGTAATTTTTGCTTGTAGATAGCTTTGATCTTTTTCTCGCGCATAACAACAGATGGTTTTGTGAATTTTTGACGCTCACGCAACTCTTTTACAACACCTGTTTTCTCAAATTTCTTTTTGTATTTCTTTAGCGCTTTCTCAATAGATTCGCCTTCTTTAACTTGTACTATTAACATTTTATTTAGTGTTTAATATTTTACTTTTTGATTACAATTGTCAACCGACAACTGTTCATTTCTTTTCAAAATGGGTTGCAAATGTATAATTTTCTATTTTATCTGCAAAATTTATTTTAAGATCTCTCTTGAAATAACCAATTTTTGGATCTCAGAAGTTCCTTCTCCGATCGTGCAAAGCTTACTGTCTCTGTAATACTTCTCTGCCGGGAAATCTTTCGTATATCCATATCCTCCGAAGATCTGTACCGCATCATTGGATACTCTTACCGCTACTTCCGAAGCATAATACTTCGCGAAAGCACCTTCTTTGGTCATTTTTAACCCTTTATTCTTTCTATCGGCAGCCAAGAAAGTCAACAACTCCGCTGCTTCGATCTCAGTCGCCATATCTGCTAATTTGAAACCGATGGCCTGGAATTGAGAAATTGGTTTTCCGAACTGCTCACGCTCTTTTGAATATTTGATAGCCGATTCATATGCTCCTTTTGCAATACCCACTGATAATGCAGCAATAGAGATACGACCACCATCCAACACTTTCATTGCCTGAATGAAACCTTCACCTTCTTTACCTAACATTTGGTCTTTGTGAACACGGCAGTTATCAAAGATCAATTCTGCTGTTTCAGAAGCACGCATCCCTAATTTATTTTCTTTCTTACCGGATTTGAATCCAGGAGTTCCTTTTTCAATGATGAAAGCACTCATTCCGTGTGAATCGCCTTTGTTTCCGGTACGAACAATTACAACCGCCACATTCCCTGTAATGGCATGTGTAATGAAGTTCTTTGATCCATTGATCACATAATAATCACCGTCTTTCACTGCAGTTGTATGCATTCCACCCGCATCAGAACCTGTTCCTGTTTCTGTTAATCCCCAAGCACCGATCCACTCTGCAGTAGCCAATTTTGGCAAATATTTTTTCTTTTGCTCTTCATTACCAAAAGCCATAATATGGCCAGTACATAATGAATTATGTGCAGCCATTGATAAGCCAATTGACCCACAGATCTTCGCTAATTCAACAATTGCTGTCACATATTCTGTATATGTAAATCCGGATCCACCATATTCCTGAGGCACCAATACACCCATCAATCCAAGTTCGCCCAATTTCTTGAACACCTCCACAGGAAATTCTTGCGACTCATCCCACTCCATCAATCTTGGACGGATATTATCATCACCAAACTTCTTGATCATATCAGCAATCATCAGCTGATTTTCATTTAAACTAAAATCCATTTTTAAGTAGTTTTAAATTTGAGCCGACAAAAATATAATTTTTATTCTAAAACTATTGATTTGTTCGGCCATAAATATCAGATGGCTAATAATTCACCAAACTGACGATCTCATTCGTATAACGTGTTAAGCGTTCTTTACCCTTTAAAAAGTCCAATTCCACAATAAATGCAAAGCCGGCCACATTGCCATCCTGCATTTTTACCAGTTCTGCTGCCGCTTCGGCTGTTCCGCCCGTTGCCAACAGGTCATCATGGATCAACACATTCCAACCTTTTTTAATATCATTGATCTGCATCTCTACCTTCGCACTGCCATACTCCAGATCATATTCATAAGAAATGGTCTTATAAGGTAATTTCCCTGATTTACGAACTAAAACAAATGGAACATTCATTTTGTTCGCTAAGGCAAAACCAAATAAAAAGCCTCTACTCTCTACTCCTACAATGGCATCTATATTTTTACTTGAAAATTTTTGTGCCAGATCGGCAACGATCTCAGTACACAGATCCTGATGATGCAGGATAGGTGTTATATCCTTGAATAATATTCCCGGCTTCGGAAAATCAGCCACATCACGAATTACAGAGCGAATTTTATTTTCTAACATACCTTATTTTTTATGATCTGCTGTTTAACATTGCATAAATACCGCAATTATTCAACGATCAAATAAGGTACAATTTTACGGTATGTTTCTTCATCTACCAAATCTGTTTGTTTGATTTCTTCGAGCGTTTTGTATTTCCCATGATGTTTACGGTAATTAACAATGGCATTGGCCATATTCCAATTGATATAAGGTGATTTCAGATCTTTTACTTCACATGTATTAATATTGATCTTTTTTACTTTTGATAGGTCAACAAACACATACTGTTCGATCGCTGCATACTTTTCTTCATCCAGCTTCCATATCTCCATCAACTGCTCTTTGGAAACAAAACCACCCAAGGCGTTGCGATGTTTAATAATATTCTTCGCATAAAATGGTCCGATTCCTTTAATGCTTGTCAGCAAAGCAGAGTCTGCCGTATTCAACTCAATGAGCTTTTTAGAACTTGTTCGATCTTTCTCCACTTTCCCTTCCTTGAAAACAGCCGGAGAAGGTATGGATTCGGAAGGACTTATCTCTTTTTCAATGGAAACATAGGCCTCTAGTGAAGAATACAACTCCTGCTTCATGCCGTATATTTTTTTGAGGTCTTCTTTTTTATGAAAGCGACCACCCTTCGATAGGAAACGCTGAATGGTCTGTATCAATTTATCCGGCAGCCCTAACCGTTTCCAATCTTTCTCCTCTAATGTATTGGGATCAAACTCAAAGCGCTCGGCATCAAGGGATACAACAGTTGCAGAAGTAGCTTCACTTGTTTGCTTCGAAGTAGAACGAGCCGCTTTTTCTTTTAAATCATCCAGTTGTTTTACTTTTTCATCAAAATCAGAAAAGTCGGCCGGCTCTTTTTTAACAAAGTCTCCCGAAACATTTAAATACAATACTAGAACAGTGATAATCGATACAAGAACAAACACTCCGTTGCGTTCTCTTTTGTTGAACGTGAGAAAATCGCGAACAATTTTTTTCATACATTTTACTAATTAATTAATACTACTGTAACCAGTTTCTAATGCCTGATGCACATTATTTGGATTAGTAAAAATTTGGAGTAGTAAAATGATGTTTAGTTAAAATCATCCGAACCCAAGTAAATCCAAATTGGATCTACCTGAGTTCAGACAGCACAAACAGTATTATTTGTCGTTTTCAGAAAACGAATCGGGTTCCTGTTTTGGAGGAGTTTTAAGAACTTTTATAAAGTAATATATTGTCACTAATGTAACCACTACTTCAGTGATCAACATCATTATTAATGCAGATGAATTCATGAGGTAAATCTCCCTTCTTTAATTCGTTTTTTATAGGCAATATAAACTAAATAGGCAATTGCTAACCAAACCAATAATAGTCCTATGCGTGAAATATTCACGTATAGCATCTGTGTTTTCAATTGTTCTATGACTGCAGGATCTGTTGCTGCCAGGATCTGCTTATCAATTGCTTCGTTTTTTAGTTGGCTCCAAATACCCGGCAAACTAGAAACAAACACCCAACCTAACATTAGTGGTGTCACAAATTTGATAATGTATTTGAATATTACAGGCACTTTAATATCTGCACCCGTAGTTATTTCTTTCCATCCATTATCCATTCCAAACACCCACGCAAACAGAATAATTTCAAATAGAGCAAAAACTACCAGAGAAACAGTACCTGCCCAATAATCATATTCATCAAATACACCATAGTTAAAGAATAAAACTGTTGGCAAACCTAATAATAAAACAACCGCCCCAAAGGCCCATGCCGCTTTTTCTCTTTTCCAACCAAACTCATCCTGCATGAATCCCATACAAGGTGTTCCCATGGCAAGTGAAGAAGTTATTCCGGCAAAAAACAAAAGGCCAAACCAAAAAACACCACACATAATGCCGAGTGCGCCACCAAATTGATCAAATAAATAAGGTAATGTTTTAAAGCCTAAACCTAATCCTCCATTTTTTGTCATTTCGACTACCGTATCAATTCCCAAATAACCTACAGAAATTGGAATGATGATAGCAGAACCTAAAACAATTTCAACAAAACCATTCATCCATCCTGCACTCATTGCATTCAAGGCAATATCATCTTTTGAGCGAACATAAGATGCATAGCATTGAATGGATCCCATTCCGATTGAAAGCGTGAAAAAGATCTGACCGGCTGCTGCAAGCCAAACTTTTGGCGACCATATTGTAGAAAAATCCGGGGTCCATAAAAAGTTCAGCCCCATTGTTCCATCGAACTTCGCACCATGTTCACCCGACTTTAAAGTAACAGCGATAAATGCAAGTACAGCACCGAATAATATTAATAATGGCATTCCAACCTTAGCTACCTTTTCTACCCCACCACTTAAGCCACGAGATAAGATCCATGTATTTAACAACAAACAAATAAGCCAGAAAATTATTGGCTCCAAAGTTTCCAATGAAATATAACTTCCAAAAAATGATGCTACTTGCTCTTGTGATTGACCTGAAAAACTACCTGTTACAGAATGCCACACCCATGATAATGTCCAAGATTCAAGATAACAGTAGTAAGCAGCAACGGCCAAATTGGTAAATATTCCAAATACACCAATGTATTTCCAAAACTTACGTTTGTCCATTGAATCGAGAATAAATGGTGTGCTATGATGTCCATTTTTCCCACCGAAGCGACCCATACTCCATTCTACATATAACAGAGGAATTCCCATCAACAGGAAACACACTAGATATGGAATGATGAATGCACCTCCACCATTTTGAATTGCTTGTACAGGGAATCGAAGAAAATTACCCAGACCAACGGCATTACCCGCCATTGCTAAAATGAGTCCAACACGTGAACCCCATGCTTCTTTATTATTACTCATAGATTTCGTTGATTCGTATTCTCAAATATATACAAGTTTTACATACAATTACTAAAAATATAAATTTTGTTTTCAGTAATATTGCATGAATTAAATTTAAGAAATATGATTTTATCAATGATATTAATATTTGTGATTGGCTACATCGCCATTGCATTTGAACATCCTCTAAAGATCAACAAGTCGGCTACCGCTTTATTGGCCGGTGTGTTATGCTGGGCTGTATATATTGTAATGAGTAATGATGCTCATTTGGTTAACGAGCAGCTTACGGAGCATATTGGTGAACTATCGGGCATACTTTTCTTTTTGATGGGAGCAATGACCATTGTAGAACTGATCGATGCACACGATGGCTTTGACGTGATCACATCCAGAATTACTACCAACAACAAGAAAAAATTATTATGGATCATCTCTATCCTTACATTTTTTCTATCCGCTGCACTGGATAATCTAACAACTGCTATTGTAATGGTATCACTATTACGCAAACTTATAGACGATCGTAACGACCGCCTACTATTCATTGGTATGGTTGTTATAGCCGCCAATGCCGGTGGTGCCTGGAGTCCGATCGGGGATGTGACTACTACGATGCTTTGGATTGGTGGCCAGGTGAGTGCTAACAATATTATGCTCAAATTGATCATCCCTAGTTTAGTTTGTTTGATCATTCCTTTGCTAATGCTTAGTTTCAAATTAAAAGGCGAGATCAAAAGACCGGAACTGATCGTTGAAGCATCCAAAAATCCAACTACATTATTCGAACGTAATACTGTTTTCTTTTTAGGAATTGGAGCATTAATATTTGTCCCTATATTCAAAACAATTACCCATCTTCCTCCTTTTATGGGTGTACTATTCGGATTAGGAGTATTGTGGGTGGTTACCGAACTGATCCATAGCGCTAAAGACGATGAAGACAAGGATAATTTATCAGTTCTACATGCTTTACGCAAAATTGATATGCCCAGCATACTTTTCTTTTTAGGAATTTTGATCGCCATCTCTTCCCTACAATCAACAGGAGTATTGGCCTCTTTAGCAGAATACATGAATGAAAAGATCGGCAACCTGAATATCATTGTTCCTGCAATAGGCATTTTATCAGCCATTGTAGATAATGTTCCTTTAGTGGCAGCATCTATGGGGATGTACGACTTGAATACCTATCCTCAGGATTCGTATATCTGGGAATTTTTAGCCTATTGTGCGGGTACCGGTGGAAGTATTTTGATCATCGGTTCTGCAGCAGGTGTTGCGGCTATGGGTATGGAAAAAATTGATTTTATCTGGTATCTCAAAAAGATCGCCTGGCTAGCCTTTGTTGGCTATATAGCGGGTGCCATTTGTTATGTTGGATTGGAGTATTTTTTTCACCTGTAAAACGAATAGTCTATATTTGATCAATGAAAAAAACGATCCTTAGTTTTTTATTTTTTTCGATTTCTCTTTTTTCCTTTTCACAAAGTAAAACAGTAGATTCGTTGAAACTACTGCTTACTTCGGGTAGTCACGACACTGTTAAATTAGCTGCACTTCAGAATTTAAGTCATGAATTCGAGAACAAGGACCGCCTTCAATCCTTCACTTACGGAAAGCAAGCATTAACCCTTGCACAATCGCTAAAAAATGAAGTAGCGATAGGTGATTGTTATAACACCTTAGGAGATCTGTATTGGTTTTCGGGCGACTATACAGCCGCTTCCGACAATTATTACAAAGCCTTGACCATTTTCGAGAAAATAAAACACGACCGAGGAATGGCCGATTGTTACAGGAATATCGGCTGGATCTATCAAGGCCAACAAAACTATGATCAAACATTAAAATACTACAGAAAAGCATTAGCGATCAACAAAAAAAGAAATGCCAAAAGAAAATTATTGGCCAACTATGATGACATGGGCATTGTCTATAAGCTAATGGGTAAATTCGACTCTGCACTTAAGTATTGTAACATTACGATCGAACTGGGAAAAGAGATAAAAGCTGGGAAAGGAATAGCCACAGGCTATGGAAATCTGGGTTCTATCTACTTTGAAATGGCTGATTATGATAAAGCAATTGAGAACTACAAAAAATCGAATATCATTCATATAGAAAACAAAGACTACTACAATTTAGCAGAAGGATATTTGGGAATTGCTGAATGCTATTTACTTCAAAACAATATCGACAAAACAATTGAAAATGCGCAACTAGCACTCAACATCAGCAAAAAATACAACTATTTGAATAGTGTCTCCAATGCTTATTTCAAAATGGCAAAAGCCTATGCATTGAAAAATGAACATACCAAAGCTTATGAATACTTGAAGCTCTTCACAGAATTCAAAGACTCTACCTATAACCAAGAGAATAGCAGACAGATCAATGAAATGTCGGCCAAATACGAGTCAGAGAAAAAAGAATTAATGATCAACTCTCTTGAAAAAGACAAAGCATTAAGTGATGAAAAATTAGAACAGGAGAAAAAGTTCAAGATCTACCTGATCATTTTCTGCTTAATGGTTGCCGGATTTGCCTTTTTCCTTTACAAAAGCAATATTGAAAAAAAGAAGACCAACAATGAACTTTCTCATGCTTACAAAGAGATTGAAACGAAGAACAAAGAGATCCAGGATAGTATAAATTATGCCAAGCGCATTCAAGAGGCCATGCTTCCGGAAGTGAGTCTGTTGCAAAACTATTTTCCTGAGGGCTTTGGTTTGTATATGCCAAAAGATGTGGTGAGTGGCGACTTCTACTGGTTCAATGAATTAAACGGATTGGTTTATTTTGCTGTTGCCGATTGTACCGGACATGGTGTTCCGGGTGCATTCATGAGTATGATCGGCATCGACAAATTGAATCAAAGTTTGATCGATAAAAAAATCGAAGAGCCTGCCGAGATCCTAAAAAACATAAACAATAGCATCAAGAATGCATTGAAACAAAACAATATTCAATCCGGATCGAAGGATGGAATGGACATCATTTTATGTTCATACGACAAACAAAAACAAATACTTCAATTTGCAGGTGCCAACCGCCCATTATGGATCATCAGAAACAAGGAATTGATCGAGTATAAACCCGATAAATTATCAATTGCAGGTTATACGGAATATGATCAGCCCTATCAAAACAATATGATCCAAGTTCAAAAAGGAGATAGTATTTATGCCTTCACAGATGGTATTGTGGATCAGTTTGGCGGACCGGATGGAAAAAAATTCATGAGTAAACGAATGAAAGAATTATTACTGAACATACATTCCAAACCGATGCAGGATCAAGAACTTCTACTCAAAAAAGCCGTTGAAGAATGGCAAGGAAAATTAGAGCAGATCGATGATATTCTGGTTCTGGGAATGAGAATTTAAGCGTAGCCCATCAACTTATAGGTGATATAACCTACTACTTCATGGATCAACACATTCCAATCGTGTACTGCGGAAATACTGGGAATGAACAAATGATCAAATTCAAACTTTCTTGGTCCGGCATACCGGTCGGTGCTATAGTGATCGGCCTCAATTCCTACTTTCTTGAAACAACCTAAACCTCTTCGCATGTGAAAAGCGGAAGTAACAATTAAGTAACTACCTTTTAACTGTAAGGAGTCGATCAGTTGTTTGGTCATCGCTGCATTTTCTCTTGTGTTATTCGATTCATGCTCCACATACAGATCTTCCTCTGCTACACCCATATTTAGAATATAAGGCTTCATCAACAAACCCTCTTTCATTTCAGGCTTTAGTATTCTACCCGATCCACTGGTTAAGATGATCTTTTTTACATACCCTTTTTTATACAGATCGATCGTTTGGATCAATCGATCCACGCCCCTGTAATACTGTACCCGGTTCAACTCTTCATCGTGCACACTCATTCCTCCCAGTAAAATAGCATAATCATACTGCTTCATTTCACTTTGAACAGTAGCCGGCACCTCCCACAAACGAACCACTTCATCAAAGATAAATGAGTTAGAGAAAAACAGAAGTAAGCCCAAGGCCCATCGCAATGACTTTTTTCTTCTTTTTTCATCCTTTGAAAAAACCGCAAAACATAAAAGTGTAATGATCCAAACGATCGGTGTGATGATAAAAGCTAATATTTTGGAAAGAATAAAAAACATACAGAACCAAAAATACATAATTTTACAAAGAGCAAGTCATATCATGAAACATAAGATCCAAATATTTCTTCAATTTCTATTTGTCGGATTTATACTTTTTTGCCTCTTGTTTCATGAACTGATCATCTATGGCATATCACAAGGGAAAGGACAACTAGCCATTGTCATGAATGCGGAACCAATCGAAGAGCTTATAAATAATGAAGCAATAAACGATTCGGTACAGCAAAAGCTCTCACTCATTCTAGAAATAAAACAATTTGCAATCGACAGTTTAGGCATCAATCCCACTGACAATTATTCTACATTCTACGATCAAAGTAAACAGAATAGATTGCTAACTATTTCTGCCTGCGAGCCGTTCTCATTTAATCCCAAAGAATGGACCTTTCCTTTTCTGGGAACAGTTTCCTACAAAGGTTTTTTCAATCGTCAAAAAGCAGAAAAAGAGATCCTGAAATTACGGTCCGATAATTATGATGTGGATGTGTATTCCCCTTCGGGATGGTCGACACTCGGCTGGTTCAAAGATCCTGTCCTATCCGGAATGCTCAGAAGAAACACAGGCTCACTCGCCAATCTGATCATTCATGAGCTCACACATGGAACATTGTATGTAAAGAACAATGTGACCTTCAATGAAAATCTGGCCAATTTTATAGGCGACAAAGGAGCAGAACGTTTCTTACTATTCAAATTTGGAAAGGATTCAAAAGAGTATCGCGATTATGAACAAAACAAACAAGATGAAAAAGTGTACAATGAATACATTTTAAAAAGTAAGGATCAATTGGACAGCCTTTACAGCAGCTTTTCCGGAGACATGAGTAATGAAATGAAAAAAGAAAAAAAGAAAGCATTGATCCGCGAAATAGCATTGGGAGTCAACAAACTTCCTCTTAATAAACCCAAAAACTATTTCAACTACACCTTGCAGGCTTTTTATGAAGGAAATGCATTTTTTATGGCATTCGACAGGTATGATTCACAATATGAAGTATTTGAGAAAGAATATACAGAACAATTCCACTCCAATCTATCTGATTACCTGCATTTTTTAAAGAGCAAATACCCCTCGCTTTGATTTGGCAAAACTGCCTTATTTCATTATATTTGTACCTGCCTGCCGGCAGGCAGGGCTTAAGTAAATTAGACTCAAATTTTAGCGATGAATACATTTGTAACTGAGCCTTACAAGGCAAAAAATAAGATCCGTATCGTAACTGCAGCATCTTTGTTTGATGGACATGATGCAGCTATCAATATTATGCGCAGAATTATCCAGTCGAGCGGTGCCGAAGTGATCCATTTGGGGCACGACCGCAGTGTTCAGGAAATTGTGAACTGTGCTATTCAAGAAGATGCTAACGCCATTGCGATCACTTCCTATCAGGGAGGACACATGGAGTTTTTCAAATACATGTATGATCTTTTGAAAGAGAATGGCTGTGGACATATCAAAATATTTGGTGGTGGCGGTGGAACCATCCTTCCAACAGAAATAGAGGAATTACATAAGTACGGCATTGCACGTATCTATGCTCCTGATGATGGGCGTGCCATGGGATTGCAAGGCATGATCAACGATATGCTGGAGAAGTGCGACTTCCCTACCGGGGCAAATCTGAATGGTGAAGTAAAACATTTGAAAGAAAAAGATGTAAAATCAATTGCAAAATTGATCTCTGCTGCAGAGAATTTCCCTGAAGAATTTTCAAAATTCAGTGCTGAGATCGCTACTGCATCAAAAACAAAAGTAACACCTGTACTCGGTATCACAGGAACTGGTGGAGCCGGTAAATCATCATTAGTAGACGAATTAGTTCGTAGATTTTTGATCGACTTTAAAGATAAATCCATTGCTATCATATCTGTTGACCCTTCCAAACGCAAGACCGGTGGTGCATTGCTGGGCGACCGTATTCGTATGAATGCAATTAAGAATGAACGCGTATATATGCGTTCATTGGCTACACGTCAGAGCAATTTAGCATTATCAAAATATGTAAAAGAAGCGGTAGAAATTGTTAAAGCTGCTAATTACGACTTGATTATTCTTGAAACATCCGGTATCGGACAAAGTGATACAGAGATTACCGAACACAGTGACATGAGCTTGTATGTAATGACACCGGAATATGGTGCTGCAACTCAGCTGGAAAAAATTGACATGCTTGATTTTGCCGACATCATTGCATTGAACAAATTTGACAAACGTGGTGCATTGGATGCTATCCGCGATGTGAAGAAACAATACAAACGCAATCATCAATTGTGGGATGTGGATGACGAAGCAGTTCCTGTTTATGGCACCATCGCATCACAGTTCAATGATCCGGGCATGAACAAACTCTATAAAGCGATCATGGATAAGCTGGTAGAGAAAACCGGTGCAAACCTAAAATCGAATTTCACGGTTACTGATGAGATGAGCGAAAAGATCTATATCATTCCTCCTCACCGTACACGCTATTTGGCTGAGATCGCTGAGAACAACCGTAATTACGACAAATGGGTGGATGAGCAAAAAGAAGTCGCTCAAAAATTATATTCTATCCGTAAATCCATTGATGCACTGAAAGAATCAAAAGTTGAGGACAAAGACCGTATCATCAAAGGATTGGAAGAAACGTATGCACAGATCGGATTGTCGTTTGACGGACACAACAAACAGATCATTGAAGGCTGGGCTGATAAAGTTCAACAATACAAAAATGAATTTTTCATTTTCAAGGTTCGTGATAAAGAGATCAAAATTCAAACACATTACGAATCATTAGCACACACACAAGTTCCAAAAGTATCTACTCCTAGATACGAAGCATGGGGCGATATTTTGAAATGGAACTTACAAGAGAATGTTCCGGGAGAATTCCCATACACTGCTGGCGTATTCCCATTCAAACGTGAAGGCGAAGATCCTACACGTATGTTTGCAGGAGAAGGCGGACCGGAACGTACCAACAGACGTTTCCACTATGTGAGTTTAGGAATGCCTGCACACCGCTTGAGTACAGCATTCGACAGTGTTACATTGTACGGACAAGATCCAAACATCCGTCCTGACATCTATGGTAAGATCGGCAACTCGGGTGTTTCTATCTGTTGTTTAGATGATGCTAAAAAACTGTACAGCGGATTTAATCTGGCTGATCCAAAAACATCGGTATCCATGACCATCAATGGTCCTGCGGCTATCCTTACCGGATTCTTTATGAATGCTGCTATTGATCAGCAATGTGAGATCTACATCAAAAAGAATGGATTAGAAAAGGATGTTGAATCCAAAATTCAACAAATCTATAAATCCAAAAATGTACAGCGTCCGAAATACCAAGGGGAACTACCACAAGGAAACGATGGATTAGGATTGATGTTATTAGGCGTTACCGGTGACCAGGTGTTACCAAAAGATGTGTATGAAAAGATCAAAGCAGAAACAATTGCTGCTGTTCGAGGTACTGTTCAAGCCGATATTTTAAAAGAAGATCAAGCACAAAATACATGTATCTTCTCTACTGAATTTGCATTGCGATTAATGGGTGATATGCAGGATTACTTTATCCAAAAGAACATCCGTAATTTCTATTCAGTTTCTATCTCGGGCTATCACATTGCAGAAGCAGGTGCTAACCCGATCACACAATTGGCCTTAACATTATCCAACGGTTTTACATATGTTGAATATTATGTAAGTCGTGGAATGGACATCAATAAATTTGCACCTAACTTATCGTTCTTCTTCAGTAATGGTATCGATCCTGAATACTCTGTGATCGGACGTGTAGCGCGAAGAATATGGGCAAAAGCCATGAAATTAAAATACAATGCGAATGAGCGTTCACAAATGTTGAAGTATCACATTCAAACATCAGGTCGTTCATTACATGCACAGGAAATTGATTTCAATGATATCCGTACAACTCTACAAGCTTTGTATGCGATCTATGATAATTGCAACTCATTACACACAAATGCTTATGATGAAGCCATCACTACTCCTACTGAAGAGTCAGTGCGCAGAGCAATGGCCATTCAGTTGATCATTAACCGTGAGTTAGGATTGGCAAAAAATGAAAATCCATTACAAGGATCATTCATCATTGAAGAATTGACCGATCTTGTGGAAGAAGCAGTATTAGCTGAATTCGAACGCATCACAGAACGTGGTGGTGTATTGGGTGCAATGGAAACCATGTATCAACGAGGAAAGATCCAGGAAGAAAGTTTGTATTATGAAACATTAAAACATACAGGTGAATTCCCGATCATAGGTGTGAATACCTTCTTATCATCAAAAGGTTCACCAACTGTATTGCCGAAAGAAGTGATCCGCGCAACTGACGAAGAAAAGAATTATCAGATCAGTATGTTGGCTGAACTTCAAAAGGGGAACGCTGATAAATCCGGAGCACTATTGAGAGAGTTACAAACCCTGGCCATCCAAAACAAGAACATTTTTGAAGGCATTATGGAAACCTCTAAATATTGTTCATTAGGACAGATCACCAATGCATTGTTTGAAGTAGGTGGACAGTATAGAAGAAATATGTAGGCTACGAATTACGAATGAATACCAATTTACGAATCGCAATTCAGGCAGATCTTTGAAACTTTTCTATAATGGTAATTAGATGCTATCAACTCGCTTTTGTTCTATTAACTCTTTTGGTTTCGTGTGAATCAGAAACAGCAATAGATAAAACGAAAGAAAAAACTGGGGAGATAAAAGTAGATTCTTCAAAATTGAGTTACATTTCATCAGTTTATGAGAAAGCTCCAGCTTTATTCAAAAAGAACTGTGCGGAGTGCCACTGTAGTCCTAGCAGTAATTGTGAATCTCCAAATGAATTTAGATTGAAAGAGTATTTTAAAAACGTCTCTGACAAATCACTTTTAGAAGTTTTAAGAAAATTAAAAGATTCTTCTTCAATAGAATCAAATGATAATAAAGTTTATAATCATAACTTAGGTGAAGAGATTAATGATGAACAATTAAAAATTATTGTTGAATATTTAAGAATAGAATCAAAAAGATGATTAAACAATAACCTCCGCGAACTCTGCGAAAATCTTTGTATTCTCTGCGGTTAAAAACAAAAAAATAATATGAAATCAAATCACGAAATCGATTACAAAATTTTAGGAGAAGAGTTACAAGCAGTAGAAATTGAACTTGATCCGAATGAAACAGTAATAGCCGAAGCCGGCAACTTTATGATGATGGATGATGGCATCCGTATGGATACTATTTTTGGCGATGGCTCAAAACAACAAAGCAGCTTTATGGATAAATTATTCTCAGCAGGTAAACGTATGCTTGTAGGAGAAAGTTTATTCATGACCGCATTCACCAATACAGGTAATCTAAAAAAACGCATCACCTTTGCATCGCCCTATCCCGGAAAAATTGTGCCTTTGGATTTAAGTACCTACAGTGGAAAGATCATTTGCCAAAAAGATGCATTCTTATGTGCTGCTAAAGGCGTAAGCATTGGTATCGAATTTCAAAAGAAACTAGGAACAGGCTTGTTCGGTGGTGAAGGATTCATCATGGAAAAACTGGAAGGTGATGGAATGGCTTTTGTTCATTCAGGTGGATACATTGTTGAGAAACAATTGATGCCGGGAGAATTGATAAAAGTTGATACCGGATGTATCGTGGCATTTACTCATGATGTAGATTATGACATTCAATTTGTTGGCGGTATCAAGAACACTATTTTCGGTGGTGAAGGTTTATTCTTTGCCACATTAAAAGGTCCGGGAAAAGTTTGGATCCAATCCTTACCTGTCAGTCGCTTAGCCGGACGAATGATGGAATACAGCAAAGGCGGAAAAGAAGAAGGAAGTATTCTAGGAGGATTGGGAAGAATGTTAGATGGAGATAACAGCTAATTAAACCTTTGGCATAATTTTTCGTCTGAACACAAAACACTAAAAACCTATTTTATGAAAAAAATATTTTTAGCAGTAGCAATCGCCATTGGGGCGATCACTGCACAAGCACAAGAACCTCCAAAACATCACAAAGGTCAACCACATAACGTGGATCCTGTTGCAAAAGCTCAAAAACAAACGGAGCGAATGTCAGCCAAATTAAATTTCACTGAAGATCAAAAAACAAAGATCAATGCGATCAATTTGGATAAGAACAAACAAATGAAAGATGTTCACGACAAATTTAAAGATAACAAAGACATGCTCCATAAAGAACGCAAGCGCATCAACAAGGAACGTGCTTTAGAGATCAAAAAACACTTAACAACAGAGCAACTTCAAAAATGGGAAGAGCTAAAAAAAGAAAGAAAAGCACAGAAAGATGCTAAGAAAAAAAATGAGAATAATGATGATGAAATTTTGGAGATCTTAAATAACTAAATAAAAAGCACAACCAAAAGTTGTGCTTTTTTTAATTACTACAACTTGAATCATTCTATCCCTAATATAAATATTCATAGCCACCATCCAGGAGCGGATGGTGATATCACGATCACAAATACACATCAGTTTTTTGAACGGATCATCGATTCTAAGATTTATTCCATTGGTTTGCATCCTTGGTATTTAAATGCAGACACCATGAGTGAAGACCTGTCTTCATTAGAAAAACATGCTGCCTTAAAAAATGTGATCACCATTGGCGAATGTGGCTTAGACAAACTTTGCCCAACCGATTGGAAGCTACAGAAAAAAGCATTTATTCAACAAATAGAAATTGCGGAAAAGCTTAAAAAGCCGATGATCATTCATTGTGTAAAAGCTTTCAACGAATTGATCGAAACAAAAAAAGAACTGAAGGTTAAAACACCGATGATCGTACACGGATACAATAACAATAAACATATTGCAGAGCAACTTCTTAATAATGGATTCTATTTTTCCTTTGGAAAAGCTTTATTAAAAGCCGACTCAAATGCATCTGCACTTATCGGAACCCTTCCTAAGGAAAGAATATTTTTGGAAACGGATGATGCCGATATCTCAATAACAACTATTTTTGATGCAGCAGCAAGTCATCTTCAGATTAATGAAGATAAACTGAAAGCAATTATTTACAACAATTTTAAAACGGTGTTTCAGTATGAGCGACCTTAAATGGCTTTCGAGAACAGAATTATTGATCGGAAAAGAGAAGTTGATGAAGCTTCAAAAAGCACATGTATTGGTAGTGGGCATGGGCGGAGTGGGGTCCTTTGCAGCCGAATTTATTTGCAGAAGCGGAGTTGGAGAAATGACCATCGTTGATGGCGATGTGGTAGATCCAAGTAATAGAAACCGTCAGTTACCGGCTCTTTCTACTACGCATGGCTTGCCTAAAGCCGATATCATGGCAGAACGGTTACTCGCCATCAATCCGGATCTGAAATTAACCGTGATCAAAGAATTTATTACACCGGAGAGAGCTGTACAAATTCTATCAACCCCATACGATTATGTAGTAGATGCCATTGATAGCATCACACCCAAAATCACCTTTATAAAGACAGCTTATGATCTAAAAGTACGCATCATAAGTTCCATGGGAGCAGGTGCAAAATTAGACCCTACCAAATTACAGGTGGTAGATATTTCCAAAACTTACAATTGTCCGTTTGCACAATATGTAAGAAAACGTTTGAAAGAATTAGGAGTAAAAAAAGGAATAAAAACTGTTTTTTCTCCCGAAGAACCGATCAAAGAATCCTTGATGTTAACTGACGGTAGCAATTTCAAAAAGTCGGCTTATGGAACAATTTCATACTTACCTGCCACATTCGGGAGTGTATGTGCATCAGTAGTGATCAGAGATATTATAGAAGGATAATGGAACGTATTTTAGAAACAGAACGACTTTATTTAAGAGCATTTATCATAGAAGATGCTCCATTATTGATCGATCTTAATTCCGATCCGGAAGTAACAAGATATACTGGTGATGGACCTGTAGCAAACATTAAAGAAGCTGAACGCATTTTAAAAGAAATCATCCTTCCTCAATATCCCAACAAAATAGGAAGATGGGCTGTACATCTGAAAGCGAATGAAGAATTTATCGGCTGGTGTGGCATTAAATTCATTCAAGAAGATAATGAATACGACTTGGGCTATCGCTTTTACAAGAAACATTGGGGAAAAGGATATGCAACAGAGTCGGCTAATGCAGTGATGGATTACGCCAAAAACAACTTACAACTGGAAGAGATCATTGGGAGAGCTGCTATCGAAAATACAGCCTCTATTCATGTATTAAAAAAAATGGGAATGACCTATCTGCGAAATGAATCATGTGGTCATGATCCTGCCGAAGTATATATCTGGAAGAAGAATTAGAACATTACCTGATCATCGTCAACAGCCTTTGCATCCAATGCATCGCGCAAGCCATTTCCAAGTAATACGAATGCCAATACCATCAACATAATAGCTAAGCCCGGAAGAAATGCTAAATAAGGAGCATCACCAATGATATAACCTCTGTGTGCATTGATCATAGCGCCCCAGGATGCTGTTGGCGGTTGCGCACCAATACCAAGAAAACTTAAGCCTGCTTCTGTTAAAATAGCCGATGCAAAATTAGCTGCTGAGATCACGATCACCGGACCAAGTACATTTGGCAATACATGTCGGAAAATGATACGGGCATTTTTAAACCCAAGAGCACGACCTGCTTCAATAAATTCTTTCTCACGTAAACTCAACACCTGTCCACGAATCACACGAGCTACTTCCACCCACATGGTTAAACCAACCGCAACAAACACTTGCCAGAAACCTTTTCCTAATGCCAATGTAATAGCAATTACCAAAAGCAACGTAGGAATCGACCAAACCACATTGATCACCCAAACAATAATATCATCCACTCTGCCTCTGTAAAAACCGGCTAAAGCACCCATCAATACACCAATAAAAATGGAGATAAAAACAGAAATAAACCCAACTGAGAAAGATACACGTGTTCCTATCATTAAGCGGCTCAAGAGATCACGTCCGGAAGGATCAGTACCCAAAATAAAGTGTTTGGTAATAATATTCTTCTTCTCGATCTCTTCTCTTAATTCTTTTACCGTCTTTTTTAATTTTTGATCGCTACCAAAAGTATAAAATTCCATATAACCCTCTTCCACATTATTTTGTATCGGAGTGTTATAATTGATCGGGTATACCACATCGGCCAAATTGATCTTAATATCCATCCCTACTCTCTTCTCATCTTCGCCTGTGTATTCACGAATGATGATATCATTTCCTTCGAATTTATAATCTTTAAAAGGAATAGAACGATACTCACTCACTTCACCAAATAACATTTTAGAAAAAATACCGGTTTCCTTTTTAGGCTCGTTCTTTCTTCTCAATAGCATTTTCACTTCAAAACCCGGTGGCTTTTTTGACAATTCCAATAACTGATCGTTAGCATCGGGAGTAGAATCAGGAGTAATTAAATAGCCTAATACAGCAATGATCATACATAGAATGATCACCACGAGACCAAACATAGAAAGCTTATTCTTCTTCAAGCGCTTCCATGCATGATAGGACAATGAGTATGTATATTTATCGCTTTTTTTAGCCATTAACTAATAATTTCTTCCTTTCCATGCGTACGACCTATTAAAACTCATCAAGCCAACAATTACTACATAAAACATATAGATCAATTGTTCCGGCAAAAAGTACCACAATAATCGCCTTTTATCAAAAAAGGAAGATGCTAAAAATAATAACAAAAAGTCAATAAAACATTTAATTCCGAGCAGAATCAGACAAATTTTAGAAAAAAGAGGATAGAATTCGTTTTTTTGAGAGCAAAATAAACTGCAAATCAATAGAATAGCGATCAAATTCGTAAAGAAAACCAATATAGAAAGATATTTAGTAGGAAGATTAAGCATCCCGAAAGGCTTCGATGCCCAGCGTTTTCGTTGATGAAGAAAGTTCCTCAAATTGTATTGAGCACTTGTACTTACCAAAGCCTGCTTATCCTTTAAAAAGCGGATAGAACCGGGATATTTTTTCTCAATTTTATACATCAGTAGCACATCATCACCTGTACTGATACTATCTATCCCATCATAACCCGATACCTCAGTAAACACACTACGCTCAAAGACCAAATTAGCCCCATTACACATCACAGGTTTATTATAGTGCAAACTCCCTGCACCGCTTGCAATCAAGGCTACCAACTCAAGCGATTGCATTTTTTCAATAAAGGAATGCTCATTCTGAATGGCGACAGGTCCAACGATCATCTTTGCTTTTGTTTGCACATAAAACGAAGCGATCGAACTCAACCAATTTTCAGTAACAATACAATCTGCATCGGTTGTTACGATCAATTCTGATTGAGAATTAGCTATTCCTTTTTTAATTGCATTTTTTTTCCCTTGCTGATCAGCATCACTCAATCTGATAAGTTTCAAATTAGAGTGTTTCTGCATTAGCTCTTCTACAAGAGATGCTGTAGTATCATCCGAATGATCATCTACAACAATTACTTCAAACAATTCATTCGAATAATTTTGTTTAAGAACGGAAAGCAAGCAAGTCTGGATATTTTCTTCTTCATTCCGTGCAGCGATCACAACAGATATTTTTACCTGCGCAGTATGAAATGGATATCGGCTCAGATGCAGCCATCCCGCAATCAATGAAAAGAATTTGATCGTGTAAAGTAATACGACCACTGAAGAAAGAATTAAAAACAGAAAAAGCAGATCATCCATTTTCTGAAGTTTTAAAAAATTTCATTCTCCAAACAAATACAGCACCAATAATTGCAGGTAGTGCTAAATTGATCAACCATAATAAAAAGGAAACTGCCAGAATAGCGGCCGAATCATTGGTAAAACCTGCAAAAAGATAAACAGCAGTGGCCCCTCTTGTAAACACTTCGGTTAAAGCAAAACTGGGGATGAAGCTCTGAATAAAAAAATTCAATGCGATCAAACCCGCTGCAAGCCAAAAGTCGATCTCAATCCCAAATGCCACTAACAGTAGATAATACTGAATTAAAAACACAGCATAACGAAGCGATGAAAGTGCGAACACATACAGGCCCTCTGCAAAAGACATATCGTTAAATACATCTAAGTAGTATCTGAATTTGTTAGATAGTCGATGCTTGAATTTACGCAGTAAGATCAACCCAATCAATAATAGGATCAAAACACCCATCAACAATAACCAATAATCATTACGACTGGAAATAAGATCATTGGTATTAAATATTCCATTCAGTGAGCCTATATAAAGAGCAATCACACCGAGAATGAGTGTGATCGAGAGCTGAATTAAGCTACCTAGAAAATTTTTGAGTATTGCACTGACCTTATCTGCCTCCTCCAAATAAAAAATCCGTCCTGCAAACTCGCCCACTCTATTCGGCATAAAAATGCTTACTGTAACGCCCGAAAAAACAGCTATCAAAGAATTAAAAAAGGAGATCTTTTCAAGTGACCGGATCAGATATTGCCATTTCAAAGCTTCTAATCCCCAATTAATGAACATAAGCAAAACAACGATTACGATGTACAGTTTATTTGCCTCCAGAAATCGTGCTTCAAAATGCATGACATCCTCCTCGTTTATCATTTTACTGACAATGTAGAAAAGTGCAAAAAATAAAATGAGGGCCTTAATAAAAAGACTTATAACTTTGTAAGAAATGGTATTTTTTTGTTGTATCATTACCTACAACAATAATAGTAAAAAGCTTTGTGAAATAGCAATGAGCAGCGATAAAATAGTTTTAGGAATTGACCCGGGCACCAATATCATGGGATATGGGATCATTCATATTAAAGGAACTAAAATGGAGTTGCTCGTAATGGGCGTATTGCGAATGGAAAAAATTGATGATCACGCCTTAAAGCTTCAGCGGATCTTTGAAAAGGTTGTTGCTTTAATTGAAGAATACAAACCTGATGAACTCTCTATTGAGGCTCCTTTTTTTGGAAAGAATGTTCAATCTATGCTTAAACTGGGAAGAGCACAAGGTGTAGCCATTGCCGGTGCATTATCCAGAAACATTCCTATTCATGAATATTCACCCAAAAAGATCAAACAATCCATCACTGGAAGTGGAAATGCCTCAAAGGAACAGGTTGCAGCCATGCTAAAGACATTGTTAAATTTCAAGGAAACACCTGAATTTTTGGATGCAACAGATGGATTAGCTGCCGCTGTTTGTCATCATTTTCAACGCAAACCGGGAAGCACAAAGAAGAATTATACAGGTTGGAAAGCCTTTATTGCCGACAATCCAAAACGCACTACAACAAAATAATTTTTAGAATTGAGAGCGGATCTTCTCAGCCATAGCTGCCAATTCCTCCGTAGTAGGCTTGATCTTCGCTTGTGTAAAATTGATATCTCCAACAGTATTCATTGGCACTAAATGAATATGTGCATGCGGCACTTCCAAACCGATCACTGCCACACCGATACGTTTACAAGGAACTGCTTTTCTTTGCGCTTTAGCAACATGCTTTGCAAACACCATCATTTCAGCCAGCTCAGCATCTTCAATATCGAATATATAATCGGTCTCTTTCTTAGGGATGACTAAAATATGACCATGAACCAATGGAAATACATCTAAAAAGGCTAAGAATTTATCATTCTCAGCTATTTTATGACAAGGAAGTTCTCCATTAATGATCTTTGTAAAAATACTCGCCATAACGCTTATTATCTTGAAATTTCTACTACTTCAAATTTCATTGTTCCGGAAGGCACTTTAATATCGGCTACATCACCCACTTTTTTACCCAACAATCCTTTACCAATTGGGGAGTCAACAGAGATCTTTCCTGATTTTAGATCAGCTTCATTCTCCGCTACAAGCGTATATTGCATAGTTGCTCCGTTCGCAACATTTTTGATCTTTACTTTTGATAAGATCAATACTTTGGACATATCAAGAGTCGATTCATCGATCAAACGGGCATTACTCAATACTTCTTCCAGTTTTGATATTTTCAATTCCAATAATCCTTGCGCTTCTTTTGCCGCATCGTATTCTGCATTTTCCGACAAGTCGCCTTTATCTCTCGCTTCAGCGATCTGTTTGGAAATAGAAGCACGTTCATGAACTTTCAACTGGTGTAGTTCATCCTTAAGTCTTTTCAATCCTTCTTCTGTAAAATAAGATATTTGTGACATTTGAATTGGTTTTATTGGTTGATTTAAAACAGAAAAAGAATCCTTCCGTTTTTAAACGGAAGGACTCTTTTCATAAAGCAAATATATAAAAAATATTATAAATTGATTCGGGCACCGAATGAATGCGTTCCATTGAACGGATTCGTTGCGCGGTAAGAATAATCTACAGCAAAAGTAGATTTGTTTTTACCGAAAGGTAACTCAACCGTTAAACCGGCACTTGGACCTGTAAATACAGTTGTTCTATCTTCTTTGCTGAAAATACCTTTTTCGTAAGTATAACCGGCACGTACCATTACCATGTTTTTCCAGCCATACTCTAACCCTAATTTATATTCATCTTTAGAGAATGAATTAGATACGAATGCACCAGAAGCTGTGATACGGTGTGTTTTCATAGATGCGCTATCTTTAGAAAGATAGAAATCGTATCCAGCACCGATACTCAATAATGAAGGTAATTCAAACTGAGCAGAACGTTGTTCAACTGTCATTACGTTTGAACCATTCGTAGAAGCTGGAACCGGTGTTTTGAAAGATAAACCGTCACCTGAGAATTTCATGCGAGGTCCAACATTTTTCAAAGCGATACCAAATTTCAACTGATCGTTTTTACCGGCAACGTATTGAATACCTGCATCTAAAGCGATACCACGAGCACTTACGTTTGCTGTTTTCTCAGTGATCACTTTCAATGTAATACCACCGTAAATATTATCAGAAAATCCTTTTGCGTATGATAAACCGATGTTCATGAACTGAGGAGAATAGGTTCCTAACCCGCCTTCCGGATTGTCAACAGTCGTGATCTCGATATCACCAAAATCCATCGACATGATCGTTAAACCTAATGCGCCTGTTTCACCTACACGTTGAGTTAAACCAAATGCATTAATATTTATATCGGTTCCTTTTAACCATTGCGTACGAGCGAATAACAACTCTGTTTTACGAGTGAAAGCTGTTCCAGCTACATTCAAAAACATAGCTTCTAATCCTCTTGCACCGGCCATATTGGCACCACCCCAACCTGAACTACGTGCCCAAGGATTGATCAATAACTCGGTTGCACCAGCTTGACCTGCACGGTCAGGATTTCCGGCCTTAACGGTATCTGAGGCAAGGATAATCCCTGCTAAAGCAAGTGGAGCGATTAATTTACAATACTTTTTCATATTATATCTTGTTTTATGTAAACTCTAATTTCTTTTGATCTATTGTTAATACTATTAATACGACTCCAAATCGATTGGACGCATTACACCAAACCATTTCAACACTTTCTCTCCTACGTTTGGAACATCCACATGGATAATGTAAAGTCCACTTGCGATAGGAATACGAGCTTGATTTTTCAAATCCCAATCCAATGATGTTTTAGTATCATCTTTCTTGAATTTACGGATCAGTGTACCATTCAATGTATAGATAGTAACTGTACACTGCTCCGGAAGATTGGTGATCTTAACAATATTATCTAAAGTAGATTTCTCATAACCAGAGTAAGCATAGTACGGATTTGGAACAATATTGATCAGATCCAAAGCATTAACAGCAGATGCGTTGTCATCCACAACGGTTTGAATATCCGCAGTAGAGAATGAATAATATGGATCTGCATTGAAGTCTTTGTTCACACCACTGATCGTTTGGTCAGTTGACATCACCATTGGATTCGCAATAGAGGATGTGAAGTTTGCATTTACAGCTGTAAATGAAGCACCTTCTAAAACATTCACCGCATTGTGAGTGATCGGTCCGTTCTCAACAAAATATTGTCTACCAGGAACCAATTGTCCATCAGAAACGTAAGTACCTGTTCCAAATTTTTTGTAAGCTTTACTTACACGTAAACGAACTTTTACATCAGTTTCCAATGTTGGATGACCAGCAACACCTAATGGAATATTTACCCACATTGCATCAGCAAAGAATTCACGTTTGTAACCTTCACTAGCAGTACCTGTTGTTGCAGCCGCAGCTTTCAACAAGTTATAAGAAGCTACACCTTGATCATAAGCAGGAATATCTCTTAAACCGCTCGGTAATTGAACATCAGTTGGTTGGTAGATATCATTGTTATTGTGTCCAAGAACATAGATATAGTGTTTACCGCCAAATACCGGAGAACCACCGCTTGTAACAGTTGATGTTGGATTCCATTTCATATCTGCACCATTTTCATTGATCAACCAAGAATCTTCTCCAAAAGCCATATTCAAACGTTCTCCTGTTTCAAGGTTAAGTGCATAACCAGGGAACCAGCCCATTCCTGTAGGTTGAGCACCACCAAAATCACCTTCAGCAGAATTATAACCTGCATCACCAGCTTTTCTTCCTTCTTTATCAACAGAAGCAGAAGCACGCATGTGTAATTTTGGAGCTCCACCGATCGCTAAAGCAGTTTCATCTTGCTCTTCTAATACCGGACAACGGGTCCATTTTGATTTATCAGAAGTGAAAACGATGTCAACACTTGCTAATTTACCTAAACTGCTTAATGTGATAAACTTGTTCCAAGCCGGACCACCTTTGTAATCAGTTATAGTAGCAGGAGTTGAAGCACATAAGCGGTAAGGTGCCCAAGTACCATTTAATACTTTTTCATAAGCTGAATTATCATCTTGTCCACCATAATCAGCATAATCAGCAGGAGCAGTGGTAGTACCTGAACGGATCCAGTTTGTAAATGTTTCTTGATCTGTATCAGCTACCGCACTTAACCAACGTTTACTTGGATCTGCAAACTCCATAGAGGCAGTCAAGAATCCATTGTTAGTTGCACTTGCATTACCCGGATCATAAGAGACAACAACATTTACAGACATACCCCATTTCGTAATGATCTGCTCATTCGGAATAGCAATTGTACGCTCTGACCATACTGTATCATCCGGTGAACCACCAGGTAATTTTACCATATACCATTTTGAACCGCTTGTTGGAGCGTTTGCATTATAATTAGCTACTGAGCTACTATCATACAAACGGATCGCAAATTCTGCATTCGGAACGTTCAATGGATCGATCACTTTAATATTTACAGGACCTTTTGCATTTTCATACTCAGGGTTTAACACTTTACTAGTTCCTGAACCTGTGAAGAATTTAGCAACTGTACCTGAAGTGAAATCCAATTCTAAAGCACCATTTCCTTGACCTTCTAATCGAGTCAACTTAGGACCTGAACCATAATTCACATTTTGAACTGTTCCACCTGCTTCAGGAGAAGGCGTGTGAGGAATACCTGTATGAACAAAATATCCATCAGCTTGCTTACGACCAGCAATGAACGGTAAGTAATCTTGTAATGCAGCCGGATTGAAAGGTAATGTACTAGGCTGAACACTGAAACCGTATGCAATGATCGCATAATAGTATGATTTATGATTTATCAATCGTGGATCACCTGCAGCAAATTTATCTTCAGTAATGGAGATCGAGTGAACGATACCTGCATCAGCACCATTTACCATTTCTTGAGGAACCAATGCTCCTAAATTATCATCCATTGTGTAGTTCACAATTTGCTTGTATCCATCCTTCTTGTCGCATTGGAATACCAAACGAGCTCTGTCTGGATTATACAATTCAGTAGCACTCACTGTTGCATCTTTCAACTGATAGATCATATAACCTTGGAAACGGTACAATGAATCGGCACCACTTGAAGGGTTATCATCTTCTGAGTAATTTTCGTTTGCATTATTTGATTGAGCGATGTTTGTTGGGTTAGTCCAATACAAGATCAACTCGTTGTTCAACTCTTGAATCGTCAAGTTTGGAGCTGTTGGACCATCTAATGTTTTGAAACATCTGTCAAATAATTTTTGAGCTTTTGCATCAGCACCTTTTAATAAAGCTAATGAAGCTAAGTTACCACCTTGAGTTGCTCTAGCCCAAACAACACCTGTTGTAATAGTATTAACAGCACCCGGTTGCAATGTGAATGGTCCGGCTGATTGTAAGAAACGTCTATCTGCAGGAGTATTACCAACACTTGCCTCATCCCAAGGAGCTTGAGAAATAAAGTTTGTTCCATAACCTGTTGGATCGGAAGCACCAGGGAACATATAGCTACAAGCTATACCACCACTTTGGTGACCATCACCACCATAGGTCATAGGAGTATCATCTAACCAAGTACCACTTAAATATTGATAGAAATTGTTATCGCCATTTGGATTACCAGTTGTTGTATTATCGTTGTTATAGTACATGAATTTCTTCATACCAATACGCTCATCATCCGCGGTACCGTTTCCATATCCCAAGAAACTAGCAGGTACTGAAGCAGCTGGATCATCAACTCCGTTGGAATCCGCATATGGTCCTTCAAAGAAATCCACACCAATAGCTGGAGGGTTCACACCGTACAATAACTGTCCGGTACCACCATTATCATCTACTAAGTCTCCATTGTAGCAAAAACCTAAACCTAAAGAAACGTCACAACCAACATAGTCATCATACGCACCACCTAAGTCAGCATCTACCCATACACCAAAGAATGTACTATCTAAACGGAAAGAAGATTTATTTACAATTCTATAACGATAGAAAGTCTGGTTGTTGATCTCATCATTTGTTGCGAAAGCAAATGCTTGCGCTTGGATCTCGATACCAATTGACTGTCCACCTGTTTCTGAATGAACATTTCCTTTATCATTGAATACCCAGAACATATTTTGGTCACCAAATAATTTGGCAGCACAACCTCTTGTACCTGTAATATCAAAATCAGGAACCTCACCTAAGAATGGCTCATATACACCATTGCTATTCATGTCGTAGAAAGGTGCCAACGGCTGACCATCTGTACCAACAGTTGGCCAGTTATTGATAACATCCATTGCTGTAACCGGAGTTGGATTTGGTCCAACAGATCCATTTACAAACCAGTTATAATATGATTCAACATCTTTACGGTCGATCTTAAAGTGCTTATCCCAAAGATCACAAGTTGTTGCGTCAGTAACGCCACTTGCATCTAAAGGTCCCGGCCAAAAGTCGTTACCAGTTTGACGGTAAGTCATACCGGCAGCTTTTAACTGTCCACCCGCATCATAACCACCGATCCAAAGGGATCCGGCAAACAATGATGAAGGACCTGTTGTACCGGCAGCAGGTTTAGGAACAAAATAACGTCCATTTACCAAATCCCACCACATATCACCACCGGTCATAATGGTTGTTCTAACGTTATTTATATCCAAATCGGTTTTCGCTTTTGCCGGAGCACAAGCCGCTGCAACAGATCTCGTTGGATCTTCGTTGCTTACAGGAGCTAAACCGGCTCCCACATTTCTTTCCGCTTGTGCATGGAATGCCAAAGTCAAAAAGGCCGCAGCTGTAAGTAGTTTATTTCGATTCTTTTTCATATCAATATGTATTTGTAGCATTTCTATTCTTTATATAACGATCAATTAAAAGTCTAACAATAATCCAAGACGGATAACGCGTGGACGTTGATAGTTACCAGGGTTATTGATCTTCACCCCATAAAGATCCTGGAATGAAGTTGGACTAGTTTGACCAGCAATTGTTGTTTGCGCTTGAGCAGAAGCTAAATAACCATCGTCATCAGGTGTACCTGTTGCTCTATAAACTCTGATCACATTCTTAGTGTTCAATACGTTCAATACTTGCAAGTAGATATTTAAGTTAGCATGTTTTTTATCTTCTCCTTCTTTCTTACCGCCCCATGTTAATTCCATGTTTTTGTCGATACGTAAATCCATTCTGAAGTTCCAAGGTAAGTTAGAACCGTTGATAGAACCATCTAATTTAGCATTGTTAGAAATTCCGAACTGACCTTCTGGAATGAAGTTAGACTGTTTGCTATAAGGAGTTCCTGAACCAGCACGGAATACAACGTTAGCACCAACATCTTCTAAAATGTTAATGATCTTTTCACCTTTCTTAAAGCGAGGACCATTATAATCTTTTCCTGCTCCAAAACGGTAGTCAACATTCAATACGATTGTATGGCGTTGATCGAAATCCAATGGGTGAGTTGTTCTTAAGTTTGGTTGTCCTGATGAAACAAGATTAACTCCATCAGAAGCACTTGAACCAGTACCATCAGCAAATTGTAATGTATAGTTAGCAGATAATTGAACTCCACTAGCCATTCTTCTTAAGTCATAAGCAATTGAGAAACCTTTAACTGTTCCAAAATCCACGTTTGCAAAAGAGTTATATGTAACAGGATATGCTTGATACACATTTGTAGTTTGAATCATATTTCTTAATTCGCGATAGAATGCAGAAAGAGTAATTGAGGAATTCTTTTTCTCATTCAACACTTGGGCAAAACCTAATTCATAGTCAATTGTTTTCTCAGGTTTCAAATCTGGATTGTTAACGAATCCACCTTGATTGTTCTCTACATTTAAATATTGTAAAGGATCTAAACGGTTAAATGATGGAGGACGTTGAGTTAAAACATCGTAATGAGCAAAGAAATTTGCAACGTCAGAGATAGGGAATGCAAATGCGATACGAGGCATTAAGTTGATCTGAGGATCATAATCCTTAAATACTTTAGATGAAATAGATTGATTATTTGGATCTACTAAGTATGGTTGGATACGACCATCTACCGTGTTTGCACCAGCTAAAGCAGTACCCGGGTCAGACACCTCCACACCGGAAGCATTATACCAAGTATCACCTTCACGGTAACCAACGATCGCTGATGGGTTGTTCAAATCATTCACATAAACTACCGCATCGTCACCAATGTTAGAAGGGCGTGTTTGAGAGAATTGACCATAATTTACCTCACCTGCAGTTTTAGCTTCATACAACAAGTATTTATCTTTCAATACTTTTTGGTTAGCATCAAAACGGTCGATACGTAAACCTACGTTAAAGCGGATATCTTTGAAATCGAATTTATCCTGAATATAACCTGCGATATAGATTGGCTGGTAAGCACCAATTTCACGAGTTAAATTTCCATTCGCATCTTTTTTAGTAAAGAAATCATCTAATGATGGATTTCCTTTTAATTTTTTTCCTGTATGATCGTAACCGTAATATCCTACATAAGAAGTACCACCAATATTTAAAAGGTCATCTGCACTAAACATATCGATATTGAAAGTTGATGGATCGTATGCATCAATGTCGATCCAGTCAGTACCATTCACATCATATCCTAATGCTTCACGGATACTTCTTCCGAATTGAGTGATATTACCATCATTCTCTCTTTCGAAATCATAATAGGTAAACAAGTTATCTACCGACCCATCAGGGAAGTAATGAATATCTGTATTCAGGATTGCATCATTGATTGAATCATCCTGTAAGTTTTGAATATGGAAGTTTGCTAGTTCACGCATACGAGTCCATAATCCGATTGGTGATAATGAATAAGATCTTCCTGTACGTTGTTCGTATTCGAAACCTAACTGAACAGCATGTTTCTTGATATCTGCAGAGAAGTTAGCAAATACACGGAACTGAGTATTTTGGTTATAGCTATAACCACCGTACTGACGACCGGTATTATACCACATAGAGTAAATGTTACGTGGACGGTCACCGTTCATCAAACCAAAACCTTGTTGAACATCGATCAAGTTAGTTGGGTTTGGCTCGTAGTAATAATATTGATTCGTGTAGGCAACACCTGTTGGGTTCAAGTCACCAGGAGTATAATATAGGTTAGTATTTACAAATCCATCTTGGTAAGCTGCAAAAACAGTATCTTTAATACCATCACCATCAAGATCGTATTTATCTCTTAACTCATATGTGTAAGAGTTTTCTCTTTTTTGTTCAAACTTACCGATATAACCGTAATTAAAGATCTTGTCTTTATGTGTGTCATCTTGTGTTTTTTCACTTGTTTTAGCATAACTCGCTTGTAAAGTGAAATAGGCATTTTTAATGATCGAAGAGGATTTCTCTTCTTCAGCAGATGTATTATTGTTAAATTTCTGAGTTAATTTTCCATATACCCTCCATGTGTTGGAGATCGTTTGAGGGTTATTACTTGGATTGAAAAGTGCGTATTCATAAATGAAATCATGACGATTACCGTAATCAACAGACCCACCTAATGTGATACCCATATTAGTAGTAGGTTGATATTGGATCTTTCCATTTAAACGCAAAGCTTGTTGACCTACGTTATTTCTTGCTTTGATCTTTTCAAGATCATCAGCAGTAACATATTCTGAATTTAATTGATAAGCGCCATTTGCAACTGCAGATGGACGTAAAGGAGAATTCTCTAATTCTTGTAATTTATCTTTTTTAACTTGGTAGAAACCTACTGCTGATGGAGCTGGATCTTTTTCACTCACCGCCTCACCGGAAATACTAAAACCTAATACTGATTTTTTCACTCCGCTAGCAGAATCCGATTTCATTAAGATAGGACCATTTAAAGAGAAACCAATAAAGTTATATCCATAAGCATCCAAACCTCTTGAACTTCCATCTTTTTCTCCTAATCCGGAAGTGATCATCTCAATACCACCAGAATATTTACTTGCAGGACCTTTTGTAGTAATAGCGATAATACCACCTGTAGCATCACCATACTCTGCCGGAGTACCACCAACGATAGTGGTAATTTGATCTACTGAATTTTGAGGAACAGAAGAGCTACCAATTACTTTTTGACCATCCACATAATAAGCAGTACCATCAGAACGTGCACCACGTACATTCAAAGAACCACCCTCATCTTGCTGGTAAACACCGGCTGTTGTAGATGCTACGGAGTTAATGTTCTTTGTTGCCATATTCTTATACTCCTCAGCAGTAACTGTACCACCTGATTTTGTATCCGGATCGATCAATGGCTTACTCCACTCTACAATCTCGACAACATCTAACTGCTGACCAGCAGCCATTTCCATATTTAAGTGAACTGTTTTACCTACTGTTAAAACTACATTATCAATTTGAACGGCTTGATAACCTACATACGTAGCTTTTACATTATATCTACCAGGGTTAAGAGGTTTGATCAATACCTCACCATCGATATTCGTTGTACCAACACCCGCTTGGATACCACCCATTTCAACAACGACATTCGCAAAAGGAATCGTTTCTTTGTTAGCCTTATCTGTCAGCCTAACTTTAATTGCTGCCTCATTTTGTGCAAACATCAGCCCTGCTGACGCAACAACAATAGACAATGTAGAGAGTAATTTTCGTAGCATATTAATTAATTATTATATTATAAAATAAATTCGTGCAAATTGAAGTGCGTAAATATAGGAATATTTAACATTCTTTTACAAATTTTTTTAACTGCCGGATTTCATTTTTTTTAAGCAATTTGTAATTCATTAAAAAATAACAAATTACATTGCTACAAAAGCAATACAGCGTGAAAAAATTCACTTCAAAAAATACATTAAATTTATTGGCAACCATTGCAGGACCACTGCAATTTATAAGAAGGGATGTTGTTCAAATAACAATAACACTGCAATTATACAACTTTTTTTTGAAAAAGTTACATTTTTAAATATTTTTTTTGACATTTTTAAAGAATGTCAATAAAATCAGCTAGTACAAGCGTTTTACTATCTTTTGTTTTTTCTCAGCTTGTCACTTTTTTTCTTCTCCGCCTTCATTCGCTTACGTGTTTCCTTCGTTTGGATACGCTTGTGATGTTGTTTCACCGCTTTCTTTTGCTCCATTTCAATCTTTCGCTGCTCTTTCCATTTTTGTTTCGCTTTCTTCTTCTTGGCTCTTGTGGTAGCAGGGGATTCGTTCTTAGGCGCAGCTTCTTGTGAGAAGGCCATTTCAGGTATCGAAAATAATAGAATGAAAAAGAATATGTATTTAATTAAGCGCATAAAAGTCAATTACAGTTTGACAAATTTAATGATTTAACCGGGTCATTTAGCATCCATAGAAATATTTGTAACTTTGTTTTCATCACAAATAACATAAAATGTTTCTAACCAAAAGAATTGGCATATTGCTTATCAGCATTTTCTTTCTTTTTTCCTGTAAGAAAGAAACGGAGAACACAGTGCCTAATGCCGCAGTAGATATTTATATCTATATCAACAACCCTAGCTACACTAATCTTACATCTGTTGGAGGATGGGTTTACATTACCGGAGGAGTAAGGGGAATTGTGGTATATAGAAAATCGAATACCGAAATTGCAGCATACGAAAGAAATTGTACATATCAATCGAGCAACGCTTGTGCAACTGTATATGTAGACAACTCCAATATCATTGCAAAAGACACCTGTTGCGGTTCTCAGTTTTCCATCTACGATGGCTCCGTTCTTCAAGGACCAGCAGGCATTCCTTTAAAGCCTTACAATACAACTTTTGATGGGAATCTACTTCATATTTACAATTAATTTAAAAAGAAAAGGGAGCAAAATGCTCCCTTTTCTTTTTAACAGTTGTGATACTATTAATATCTGTAAGCATCCGTTTTGAATGGACCTTCAACAGTAACACCAATATATTTAGCTTGATCAGGAGTTAAAACATCTAACTCACAGTTGATCTTCGCCAAATGCAAACGAGCTACTTTCTCATCCAAGTGCTTAGGCAAAGTATAAACTTTGTTTTCGTACTTAGAAGCATTTTGCCACAATTCTAACTGAGCCAATGTTTGGTTAGTAAAGGAGTTACTCATTACAAATGAAGGGTGACCAGTTGCACAACCTAAATTCACCAAACGGCCTTCTGCCAACACAATGATATCTTTTCCATCAACAGTATATTTATCTACTTGTGGTTTGATCTCATCTTTTGATGAACCGTAATTTTTATTCAACCATGCCATATCGATCTCATTATCGAAATGTCCGATGTTACAAACAATAGCATTGTGTTTCATTGTTTTGAAATGACGATCAACGATAATGTTTTTATTTCCGGTTGCAGTTACGATAATATCAGCTTCTTTCACTGCATTATCCATTTTCATAACTTGGTATCCATCCATAGCCGCTTGAAGTGCACAAATTGGATCGATCTCTGTTACGATCACACGAACACCTTGAGATGACAATGATTCCGCAGAACCTTTTCCAACATCACCATAACCTGCCACTACAGCAACTTTGCCTGCCAACATCAAATCTGTTGCACGTCTGATAGCATCCACCAATGATTCGCGGCAACCATATTTATTGTCAAATTTTGATTTGGTAACTGAGTCGTTGATATTGATCGCAGGAATATGCAATGTTCCATTCTTCATACGCTCGTGTAAACGGTGAACACCAGTTGTTGTTTCTTCTGATAAACCTTTAATTCCTTTGATCAATTCAGGGTATTTATCAAACACCATGTTTGTTAAATCGCCACCATCATCCAAGATCATATTCAATGGTTTACGATCTTCGCCAAAATATAACGTTTGCTCAATACACCAGTCAAACTCTTGTTCGTTCATACCTTTCCAAGCATATACGGAGATACCTGCAGCAGCAATTGCAGCAGCAGCATGATCTTGTGTAGAGAAGATATTACATGATGACCAGGTTACCTCTGCTCCTAATTCCACCAGTGTCTCGATCAAAACTGCTGTTTGAATGGTCATGTGCAAACAACCTGCGATGCGAGCGCCTGCTAAAGGTTTTGATTTACCATATTCAGCACGTAATGCCATTAAGCCAGGCATCTCAGCTTCTGCTAATCTTATTTCTTTGCGTCCCCATTCAGCTAGAGACATGTCTTTCACTTTGTATTTCACGAATTTTTCCACGGTTGTACCCATTTTGTTTTTTTGTATTAAATTATTAAAAAAGAAGTGCGAAATTACTTGTTATTCAGATAACAAACAAATTTCGCACTTGTTTAGATCAATTAGTATTTTATTGAGCCGACCAAACTGTTTTTCCGGTTTTGTCGATATAATTCATTTTTCCGCCATAACTCACATATGCCAAGCCTTTATTAAAATCTGCATAAAAATCAGCTCCTCTTGTGATCACCAACTTTCCGGTTTTATCAATGAATTGCCATTTCGCATCTTTTAAACTTCCATTAACTAAGGGAGATGTACTCACACAAGCTAAACCATCATTGAAAAAATAAGCACCTGAGAAAACAGGATTGATAATTACCTTCCCCGTTTTGTCGATATATCCAAACTTCCCGGTTTTGAAATCGCCAACACGGATACAAGCTAATCCATCAGAAAAGGTCCATGCTCTATCAAACTGAGCCTCAATAACAACCTTTCCTGTTTTATCGATGTAGCCCCATTTTCCTGTCTTTTCATCTCCTATTCTGAAATTTGCTAATCCTTCAGAGAATTCAAATGTTTCATCATATTTAAAATCGATCACTACTTTACCTGTTTTATCAATAAAACCCCATTTCCCTCCTTTTTTCACACGTGCCAACCCTTCTTTAAAATCCCAACCTCCATCAAATTGAGGCTTAATCACTACTTCTCCGGCTTTGTTAATATAGGCAAACTTTAATCCTATTTGAATACGCGCCATGCCTTCTGAAAATTTATAAGCATGTTCGCAATTTGGGGTAATCACTGTTTTTCCCGTTTTGTCAATATACATATACTTTGCTCCTTGCTTAACACATGCTAACCCTTCTGAAAAATAACCATCCGTTTTTTGATCAAATTGAGGAGCAATAACCATTTTACCAGTTGCATCAACAAAGCCTCTCTTACCTCCTTGCTTCACAACCCCCATTCCTTCATAGAACTTTTCTGCATATTCGTATTGTGCAGAAACAACAACCTTTCCTGTTTTGTTGATATAACCATACTTTCCTTTCTCTGCAAAAGGATACAACACATCCTGTCCAAAAGAAACTGTATGAGTTAAAATACCTACTAAAATTAGTAACGACAATCGAATGTTAGATCTTGATTTCATAATTGAGTAGTTAAATTTTCTGTAAATATCTAAAATTTATTGAAATTTGAAAACTTTTAAGACACAAATATAAGCTATTTACAAATTTGTATGTTTAATAAATTGAATTATTTAATATTGTAGAATGAACGGAAAAATCTATCAGCATATTCTTGAGTCTAAGAAAAACAATAAAAAACTGTTTGCTGTTTTGATAGATCCCGATAAATACAAATCTGACATCATCGAGAAGATCAATGAAGCCAAAGTAGACATTTTACTTGTTGGCGGTAGTTTACTATCGAATGGCAGTTTTGAAAAATGTATCGAAGATATTAGAAAGCGTTCAAAGATCCCTGTAGTAATATTCCCAGGGAACGACCTCCAAATTTCGAATAAAGCAGAAGGCATACTTCTTCTTTCTTTGATCTCTGGCCGAAATCCGGACTTACTCATTGGAAAACATGTTATTGCTGCACCGCTGTTACGCGCAAGTAAGCTAGAAATAATTCCTACCGGATACATGCTTATTGACAGCGGAAAACAAACTTCTGCGCTTTATATGAGTAATACGAATCCTATCCCCTACGACAAACCTGATATTGCAACTTGTACAGCAATGGCAGGTGAAATGCTTGGATTAAAAATGATATATATGGATGCCGGTAGTGGAGCCGAAAACTGTGTGAGTGAAAAAATGATACGAGAGGTTAAAAAAAACATTAAAATTCCTTTGATCGTTGGAGGAGGGATCAACTCTAGCTCAAAAGCCAAAACTGCTTGTGAAGCAGGAGCTGATATGATCGTAGTGGGAAATGCGGCAGAAAAGGACAACAAATTGATAAAAGAGATTGCTAAAGTGGTTCATTCTTTTAAAAAATAATCGTCAATGAAAATTATTGTTATTTCCAGCTCCACCCCTATTGAGAATGAAACACAGATCATTACTAAACTTTTTGAAGCCGGACTCGAAACTTTTCATCTTCGAAAACATAGAATGAGTACTAAATCGATACGTTCATTCATTCAACAGATCCCTGTACAATATCACAATCGGATCATATTACATTCACATCACAAATTGGCAAGAAGATTCAATTTAAAAGGTATTCACATTACCAAAACCCATAAAAAAAGAAGATTTAAAACCTGGCTTACAACTCGATTAGTGCAATTACGACATCCACATATTCTAATCACAACATCTTATGGTAATATAGGAAGTATGTTGGATCAACATAAAGAATATAATTATGACTATGCATTTCTTAGTCCAATATTCGACAGCTTAACAAGTAAATATCAAAGTGGATTTACCGAACATTCCATTAAATCCGCACTTTCAAAAGCGAAAGAAAAGATCATTGCAAGAGGAGGCACCAGTGTAGATACAGTAGAAAAGGTAAAAGAGTTAGGGTTTGACGGCATCGCCTTATACAGCTCTATCTGGCAAAAAAAAGATCCTGTCCTCGAGTTCAACAAAGTAATAGAAAAGTGCGAATCACTTGGCATTAAAATAGAATAAGAAAATGAATTTATCTGTTTTAATGAATAGTCTGGTTGAAGCATTTGCGAATACTACATTTATTGAATGGCTCATCTTTGGAACAGCAATGATCTACGTAGCCTTGGCTGCTATCGAAAATGTGTGGTGCTGGCTGTTTGGGATTGTTTCCAGTATTCTTTCTGTTTATCTGTGCTACTCAGGTCAATTATTTCTAGAAAGCGGATTACAAGTTTTTTATGTGGCTGTTGGCTTTTATGGCTGGTATGAATGGCTGTATGGATCACCTGAAAAAAGAAATTTAACTATACAAAATTCTTCCTTAAAACAAATAACAATTTATATCTTCATCTCTTGTATTTTGTGGATCCCATTTGGGCTTATAGCCAACAACTATTCTACACAAGCTTTGCCCTACTTAGATGCATTTATTACCGCATTTAGCATTGTTGCAACATGGATGGTTGCAAAAAAGAAAATAGAGAATTGGCTGTTTTGGATCGTGATAGACGCAGCTGCTATCATCCTATATGCAAAACGGGATTTTTATTTGATCGCATTTCTTTATTTGATATACACTATTTTGGCGGGTCTTGGCTACATATCATGGAAAAAAAAGTTAAACGCATAGCGCTTTTAGGACCGGAAAGCACTGCCAAAAGCACGCTGTCGGAGCAACTGGCATTACACTACAACACCCAATGGGTGAAAGAATATGCCCGCGAATATTTAAACAAGATCAACAGAAAATATACGCTTGAAGATATCATCTCCATATCGCAAGAACAACTAGCCATTGAAAAACAATTGATTCAACATTCAAAAGAATTTATTTTCATTGATACAGAATTCATTAATGCAAAAGTTTGGTGTTTGGATGTATTCAAAACATGTCCAGAATACATTTCGAGAAACATCACTGAGCATCCATATGATCTGTACTTACTAACCTACCCTGACTTAACCTGGGAACCTGATCCACTTCGGGAAAATCCAAACAGAAGAGAATTTTTCTTTAATTGGTACGAACAAGAACTTAAAGAGATCAAGGCTCAATACGCTATCATCAAAGGCCTTGGAGCAGAACGATTTTCACAAGCACTAACAGCAGTTGAAAATTTTAAACGTGGATTATAAAAATTATTTATAGTTTTGTCGCATCATAAAGGGGTGCCTTTGTTGCTAAAACATAATGATTAATTTAAAAGCGCTTTTGAATTAATATGTTTAAGCTTTAAAGGCTGAGATTATACCCAATAAATACGTTTGCTCAACAAGCTTATTTATGCACCTGATCAGGGTAATGCCTGCGTAGGGAGGGAATGTTAAAATATTAGTAGCCGCTTGCTCCTTTGCTGCTATATGTTTAACAAATTAAAACAAATCAAATGTTTAACTTAAAAAAAGTAATGTATGCTTGCATGCTATTGGCGTTGCCATCTGCTGTAAAAGGACAACTGAGCATTTCAGGAAATGTTAATGACAAAGTAAGTAATGAACCAATTGCAGGGGCGGTGATCACACTTGACAAATTATTCACCAATACTCAGAGTGATCGCGATGGTAATTTTTCCATCAACAATTTAAAAGCAGGAACGTATATCATCCATGCTTCCATGATTGGCTATCAGACATCCAGTGATACCATCCTTATCAACGAATCAAAAAAAATAAATATTCAATTAGCCGCCAACACCGTTTTGATGGACGAAGTGATCGTTTCTTCCACACGTGTAGATGAACGGTCTGCGATGGCCTATTCTAGTGTCAACAAAAAACAGATCGCTGAACAGAATTTAGGACAGGATCTGCCTTACCTATTAAACCAACAAGCATCGGTCGTTACAACATCTGATGCCGGAAATGGAGTTGGATACACCGGCATACGCATTCGCGGTGTAGATGCCACCCGCATCAATGTCACCATTAATGGGATCCCTGTGAATGATGCTGAATCACAAGGCACATTTTGGGTAAATACACCTGATCTTGCCAGCAGCATCGATAATATACAAATTCAAAGAGGTGTTGGCACTTCGACTAACGGAGCCGGAGCATTTGGAGGAAGTTTAAATATTCAAACAAGCAAACTACAGCCAAATGCTTATGCAGAATACAATGTATCCTACGGATCATTCAATACCTTAAAAAATACCGTGCTAGCGGGAACCGGACTTATCAATGATAAATTTGCTGTTGATGCACGCTTATCTAAAATAAACTCAGATGGCTTTATCGACAGAGCCACTTCTGATCTCCGGTCGTATTATTTATCAGGAGCCTATTACGGCAAAAAGAACATTATAAAATTCATCACATTCTCCGGCTTAGAAAAA
The DNA here is from genome assembly GCA_016786925.1 of Bacteroidia bacterium. Lineage (GTDB taxonomy): Bacteria > Bacteroidota > Bacteroidia > 2-12-FULL-35-15 > 2-12-FULL-35-15 > 2-12-FULL-35-15. The sequence goes on along the minus strand of JAEUTU010000136.1, from coordinate 10,466 downwards.
ACATATCAAGCATGGTATGGAATTCCTGAATCAAGACTAAAAGGAGATGTAGAAGGAATGAATAATTACATTCTGAACAACGGACTAGATGCAACAGAAGCCAATGAGCTTCTTTCTGCTAATAGTAGAACCTACAATCCATACACGTATCAAAATCAGATCGATCATTATCAACAAAATTATTATCAATTACATTTTGCTCATGAGTTCAACAAATACTGGAGCTCTAACATCGCTTTGCATTACACAAAAGGAAAAGGCTATTACGAAGAGTTTAAAAAAGGGCAGTATTTTTCTTCATACGGATTAAATGATGTAGTCATCGGAAACGATACACTCACCAAAACGGATCTGGTTAGAAGACGCTGGCTCGACAATGATTTTTATGGAACTACATTTTCCTTGAACTATTACAATCGAAAAGATCTCAGTGTAACACTTGGCGGAGCATGGAATAATTATGTTGGATTACATTATGGTGAGATCATTTGGGCGCAATTAGCGAGCAACAGTAGTTTAACCGAAAAATATTATAATGATACCGCCAACAAAAGCGACTTTAATGTTTTTGCAAAGATCAATTATCTGCTGGCCAACAAACTCAATATTTTTGCCGACATTCAATATCGCACGATCAATTATTCATTCCTAGGATTTGACAACAGCTTAAACAACATTCAACAAAATGCGGTTCTTAATTTTGTGAATCCCAAAATTGGTTTGAATTACGACCTCAATACAAACATCAGCTTTTATGCTTCCTATAGCATTGGTAACAAAGAACCCAGCAGAGATGATTTCACACAATCAACCCCAAACAGTCGACCAAAACACGAAACACTGAATGACCTGGAAATAGGATATAAACATAAAACAAGAATGATGATGTGGGCACTAAACCTTTATCACATGAACTACAAAAACCAACTTGTTTTAACAGGAGAGATCAATGATGTTGGAGCATATAACAGAACAAATGTTGCAAAAAGTTTCCGTCAGGGAATTGAAGCAGAGTTTGGCATACAACCTTTTAAATGGTTGACATGGACTGCTAACATTACAATTAGCCAGAACAAGATCGACAATTTCAAAGAGTATATCGACAATTATGACACTTACTTGCAAGATAGCATTGAGTACAAACAAACTGATATTGCTTTCTCCCCTAATTTGATCGCATCGAGCACAATTACAATAGAACCGGTCAAAAAACTAAAATTCAGTTTAATCAGCAAATATGTTGGCAAACAGTATTTAGACAATACCATGAATGAGCAACGTAAACTGGATGCATTCTTTGTGAACGATCTTCGAGCAAACTATTCTATAAAAGTAAAACACATGCGTGAAATTGCACTTACACTTGCAGTGAACAATTTATTTAACGAACTATATGAATCAAATGGATATACATGGGGATATATTTATGGAGGACAAAGGATCGTAGAAAACTTTTACTATCCGCAGGCAGGAACAAACTTCATGGCCGGTTTGAGTTTTAAATTCTAAAAATAAAAAGCTCCGGAAAATTCCGGAGCTTTTTATTTATTTATCGAAATTATAATGGCTGTAATCCTGAACAACAATCGACAAAAACTGTGCATCGGGCATACTATTAGTAATTCCCATCGTTGCTTTCGTTTTATCAGCCAATTTTTTAATAGCAGTAACATTATTTGTGCGCAAACTAACACGCATCACATCCTTAATAATATCAATATCATTATCGCTCAACTTACTTACTTCCGGAAACACAAGTGTATAATCGGACTTAACTTTATTTAAGATGGTATCATTGAGTGTAATCTTTTGTTTCATCTTAATAACAGTTGTTCCGGCTGCCATATCCCCTACCCGCTGACCTTTACCGTTCACAACAATTGCAATAAGCGCAATAACCCCGGAAAACAAACGAGTATCAATAATTCGCAACAACCATCTTAACAAATAAGCCCCAAAACCGGCTTGCGTACCATCCAATTTTACAACTTTTATTTTCATGATCATTTTTCCAAATGACCGACCCTGAAAAATAAGCTCGCACGCAAGATCATAAAATAGTATGGGGAGAGATATAATAAGAACAAAAGCAATACTTTCAAACAGTGCTCCATTTGTAAGGGCTGCAATTACACCCCACAGAAGAAAATAGGCTAAAAAGAACAAATAGTCTAATAATGTGGCAAGTATTCTATCGCCCACACTGGCCACTTCATACTCAATATCTACATTTTGAGTAGTTTGTATCTTAATATTATCCATCAAACAAATATTTGTATAAATTTACAGAAGTGCAAATAAAGTTGAATTTTGAAGGAAATTACTTTTCTAAAACAGAATGCCGATAAATGGCAACAGTTTGAAACACTTATTTCAACCAAAGGCGCATCAGACCCTGATCTGATGGCCGATCTTTTCATTCAGCTAACAGATGATCTTTCCTATTCAAAAACACATTATCCAAAAGCAAAAACAACCAAATATCTAAACGGACTTGCAGCTAAAGTTCATCAGGAAATTTACAAGAACAAGAAAGAGAAACGCTCGAGGATCAAACAGTTCTGGCTTTATGAACTTCCTTTTCTTTTTAAGAATTCACACAAGCAATTACTTTACTCATTTCTCATTTTTTTTGTTGCAGTATTAATTGGCATTGTCTCTTCTGCTTATGACGACTCATTTGTGAGATTGATCATGGGAGATACGTATGTAAACATGACACTCGATAACATCGAAAAGGGTGATCCGATGGCTGTATATAAGAAAATGAATGAAGTAGATATGTTCCTAGGTATTACGATCAACAATATCTATGTTTCGTTTGCTTGCTTTGCGATGGGAATATTGTTTTCACTTGGAACGGGATACATGTTATTTACCAATGGAATCATGTTAGGTGCATTTCAATACTTCTTTTACACGAAAGGCTTGTTATTAGAATCGGTTTTAGTGATCTGGATCCATGGCACACTTGAAATATCTGCTATCATTATTGCCGGTTGTGCCGGACTTACATTAGGCAACAGTTTTTTATTTCCGGGAACCTATTCCAGAGGAGTTTCATTTGTTAGAGGCGCCAAACAAGGTGTAAAGATAGCTGTAGGACTTGTTCCTATATTTATCATGGCAGGTTTCTTAGAAAGTTTTGTAACAAGACATACGGAAATGCCAATGTGGTTAAGCCTGACGATCATCCTTTCATCACTCGCATTCATCCTTTTTTATTTTATCATCTATCCGATTCAACTAAACAAACGAAGTAAACAAGAACTACTCAACTATAAAATATCATGAACACAGAAAAAATAAATTTTAAGGTAGCGCGTGATTTTGGCGAAACATTTAATGTTTCAGTCAAATTTTTACGCCAAAATTTCAGATCATTTTTTGGATCAATTATCCTGATAGCCGGACCACTGATTCTGATAGCGGCAGTGTCGGGTGCATTCTATCAATCGAATGCATTAACGATGATGTCACCAAAAAGAATTTTAATGAATGATGCTGATCCATTTGCTCAATTTGGACTTACCTACTTTTTATTCATCATCGCAAGCTTACTCAGTCATTTAGCATTGCTGGGAACTACCTTTGCTTATATGGTAGCTTACCAGGAAAAAGGACCGGGCAACATTACAACCAGTGATGTTTCAAGGATCTTGTTCAGGAACACCGGCCGCATCATTGGGGGATTCTTTCTATATACGTTGCTCATTATAATTGCAGTGATAATTGTAGTATTGATCATTGCCGGCTTATCGGCTATTGCTCCCGCATTAGGAATATTAATGGGAGTATTATTGTTTTTTGGAATTTTGGTGATTGCCCCTCCTTTTATGTGGCAATTTTCTGTTTTTTATTTAGCAGCTATGCAAGATGATATCGGTGTTACGGAAGCAATGAGTAAAACTCGTAGTGTTATGAAAGATAATTTCTGGTGGACCTGGGTGATCGTTGTTTGTGCGGGCATCGCTATTGCTATTATAGGAGTAGTATTTGCTATGCCACAATTTATCTATCAGATGATCTTAATGATCAGCAATATTAAAGATGGAACAGGTGAGATCTCTATTCCATTTATAGTTGTATCATCCATCTGTACATTTTTTGTGCAGGTCATTTACAGCATCTATTATATCATTTCCGGCTTTCATTATTATAGTCTGGCAGAAAAAAAGGGGGGAGATGGATTGTTGGAAAGAATTGATGAAATAGGAAAAGTAAATCAGACAGATGTTAATCAAACATATTAATAAATTACTTTTTACATTGTTTTTGTTGCTTGTTTCGGCTAGCGATAAGCCCATCTATTGCCAGAACGACACAATCATCCAAAAGAAAAAGGAAATAGTAAAAGACACCTCCCACACACAAATGAGGCTGGTACAAAAAGAAAAGTTGGAAGAGGTGATCAATAACAAAGATTACATTTATGATCGTGTTGGCCCTGCCCCGAAAACACCATGGGAAAAATTCAAAGAATGGTTCTGGCACATGGTAGATGAGCTATTCGATTCAAAAGGAGGGCAAGTTGGGCTAAGTATTTTTCAGTATGCACTGATCATTGCTGCAATTATACTTATTATTATTTTACTTATCAAAACGGATATCCGCTCCGTGTTTTACGGGAAAAGTGCCAGTGTAGCAATTGATTTCAAAGAGCTGGATGAAGACATTCACAAGATCAACTTTGAAGAATTGATCGCAAAAGCCATTGCCAATAAGGATTACAGAAAAGCAGTTCGTTTGCACTTCCTCAAACTTTTAAAAGAACTGACCGACAAAAATTTGATCAAATGGCAGATCGACAAAACCAACCATGACTATTCTATTGAATTAGCTCAAAGCAAATACAGTTATCAATTTCAAGAGCTTTCATTGCTTTATGAATACATCTGGTATGGTGATTTTGATATCAACGAAAGCAATTTCAAAAATACGATCACAAAATTTAATTCATTCAAAGTATAATGCTAAAAGGAAATAAAAAATACATCTTCTTTTTATCACTTTGCTTTGTGATACTGATAACGCTGCAAATAATTGCACCTAAACCGATTAATTGGAATCCCACTTATCTCAAAAAAGACAAGAATCCATTCGGAACATCTGCATTATTTGAATTATTATCCTCATTGTTTAATGATATTTCTGAAACGAAAGGAACGATCTATACAACATTAAACAACAGTAGTAAAAAAGAGTGTTCTTACATTATCATTAATGAAGGATTCAGTCCTGACGAACTCGACACAAGAGAACTATTAAATTTTGTAAAAAACGGCAACAATGCTTTTATCGCGGCAAATTATTTTTCAGGAAAATTTGCCGACACACTTGATCTTAAAACAGATAATTATTACGATATCGATTGGGATCTTTCAGATGACACAGCAAATATTAAAAGTCTCTACAAACAATACGACACTGCAAAGATCAATTTCATTACACCATCTCTGAAAAGCACAGCACCTTATACTTTTATAAAAGGTGTTGAAAATACCTATTTTACTTCTTTTGACACTTCTAAAGCGATGGCACTTGGAAACAATCAATACGACAAATTAAATTTTATAAAAATCCCATTCGGGAAGGGCAATATATATATCAATACATTACCCGAAGTGTTTTGCAATTACCATGTTGCACATAAAATAAATCACGAGTATGCAATAAAAGCACTTTCTTATCTGCCCGATGGAGCGATCATCTGGGATGAATATTACAAAGTTGGGAATGTAAAGCAAGACAATTTTCTCCGTGTGATATTCGATAACAAAGCTTTATCCTCTGCCTATTATCTGGCTCTTATTTCATTGATCCTATTCATGATCATTGGCATTAAACGAAAACAAAGGATCATACCGGTGATGGAGCCATTCGAGAATACCACTTTAAAATTTGTTGAAACGGTAGGTACATTATATTATCAAACCGGAGATCATAAAAATATTGCCAGTAAAAAGATCACTTTTTTTCTTGAACATATTCGAAACACCTTCCATGTGAAGACAAACATGTACGACACTACTTTCATTGATCGCATCAGCAACCTATCCGGGATCGACAGAGAAAAAGTACATGCTCTTTTTTATTATTTTTCAGATATCGAAATAAAAACACAGATCAGTCAACAGGAGCTTATTAAGCTCAATGGGATGATTGAAGAATTTCATAAACTTAGCAACAGAAAATAAAACAAATATGGAACAAACCGGATTTCAAAACAGAATTGACCTAAGTGGCTTGCAATTGGCCGTTAGCAATATAAAAAGAGAGGTCAATAAGATCATTGTCGGACAAGATGAAATGATCGAATTATTGATCGCTGCAATTTTAGCAGATGGACATGTACTCATTGAAGGGGTTCCAGGAGTAGCAAAAACGCTGACAGCAAAATTGTTATCAAGAACCATGTCGGTTCAATTTTCGAGAATACAATTCACACCCGATCTTATGCCATCCGACATTATTGGAACAAGTGTTTTCAATTTGAAAACATCGGAATTTGAATTCAAGCAAGGGCCACTTTTTTCGAACATTGTGCTAATTGATGAGATCAACCGTGCCCCGGCAAAAACACAATCAGCATTGTTTGAAGCCATGGAAGAACATCAGATCACCGTTGACGGAAAAACATACGCTTTAGCTCCACCTTTCATTGTTTTAGCAACACAGAATCCGGTAGAACAGGAAGGAACATATCGCCTACCGGAAGCACAGTTGGATCGTTTCATTTTCAAAATAGAAGTTGATTATCCTAATCTGGAAGACGAAACCAGGATCATTGCTGATTTTCACTCAAGAAAAAACTCCATCGATCTAAACAGTGTACATTCTGTCATGAATGCCAATGATGTAAAAAGTTATAGAGATAAGGTTGGTGAGATCCATATTGAATCGCATTTAATTTCCTACATCGCTAAGATCGTTAATCAAACACGGAATAATTCCTCCTTGTACCTGGGAGCATCGCCTAGAGCTTCTTTGTCCATACTAACCACTTCTAAAGCAATTGCTGCTATGCGTGGCAGAGACTTTGTAACTCCAGACGATATTAAATTTGTTGCAATCCCTGTTTTAAAACACAGAGTGATGCTTACTCCTGAAAAGGAGATGGAAGGAAGCACAACAACAGAAGTGATTAAACAGATCATCGAAAAAATTGAAGTTCCGAGATAATGAGATCATTTTTTAGATCCATATATATTTCTAATCTACTTTACTATGTAGTATCAGCAGTAATTGTACTGCTGGTGCTCGGCTTTTTCTTTCCTGATATCTATCCAATTGCAGTCCTTTCACTCCAATTTTTGGCAGGATTAACAATTGTTGATATTGTTATTCTATTCGCCAATAGAAATGGGTTCTTCGCAAGGAGAGACACATTAGACAAATTATCAAATGGTGATGAAAATCCTGTTCAGATCATTCTGGAGAACAATTATGTTTTTCCAACAAGAATAACAGTTATAGACGAACTGCCTTTTCAATTCCAGGCAAGAGATAAAGAATTTAAAACTAAAATATCGCCTGGAAAGAGCAAAGCGATACAGTATGATGTGCGACCGGTAAAACGGGGCGAATACAATTTTGGAGCAGTCAATGTTTTTGTAAAAAGTCCGATAGGGTTGATCCAAAAACGATACTGCTTTTCGCAAGACATGATGGTTCCCGTTTACCCTTCATTCATGCAAATGCGAAAGTATGAGCTATTAGCCATTTCAAACAGATTAACCGAGATAGGTATTAAAAAGATCCGTAAAAGAGGGAACAATTCTGAATTTGAACAAATAAAAGAATATGTAGCAGGCGATGATTACAGAACTGTTAATTGGAAGGCCACAGCGCGCAAAAACAAATTGATGATCAACCAATTTCAGGATGAGAAATCACAACAAGTGTACACTGTTATCGATATGGGCAGAGTGATGCGTATGCCATTTGAAGGCCTGAGCTTACTCGACTACGCCATCAACTCTAGCTTAGTGATTGCAAACATTGCCATGCTAAAACATGATAAAGCCGGTATCATTACCTTCTCTCATAAAGTACAATCGATATTAGCTGCTGATAGAAAAGGCGGACATTTAAATAAGATCCTGCAACTACTATACAATCAAAAAACAGGTTATCTGGAAAGTGATTACGAAAATTTATACATCAATATCAAAACTAAGATCAACCAACGTGCTCTGCTTTTACTCTACACCAACTTTGAAAGTTTATCAGGATTACAGCGCCAGATCAAATTTTTGAGACGAATAGCAAAAGATCATTTACTCGTTGTTATCTTTTTTGAAAACACAGAACTAAAAGAGTTTTTAGATGCACCTGCAAAGAGTACGGAAGAAGTATACAATAAAGCTATTGCTGAAAAATTTGCCTTTGAAAAACGATTGATCGTTAAAGAGCTTGAAAAATACGGCATCCACAGCATTTTAACAGCACCCGAAAATTTATCGGTAAATACAATCAATAAGTATCTCGAGCTAAAAGCTAGAGGTTTGATCTGATATGTTTGAAGAGAAAAAACAGAAGAAAAAATTAACTCCCACGCAAGCTATTGTTAAAGCACAAATGGCTTGCGCTTATCAGGAACGCTGTCAGCAGGAAATGCGCGACAAATTATATGAGTGGGGACTGCATAGTAATGACGTTGAGAATATCATTGCGGATCTGATCAGTACTAATTTTTTAAATGAAGAACGATTTGCCAAAGCATTTGCCGGTGGGAAGTTCAGGATCAAGAAATGGGGAAGGGTAAAGATCAAGATCGAACTGAAAAAACGAAAGATCTCCGAATATTGTATTCGAAAAGGGCTTGAGGAAATTGATGATGAAGCTTACATCAGCACATTAAAGGACTTGCTCAACAAAAAGTTAAAGGAAATATCAAAAGGCAAAGAACACGTTCGAAATTACAAGGCTGCACAATACGCTTTATCTAGAGGCTTTGAAAGTGATCTAGTTTGGGATATTCTAAAAATGGAAGATTAAGCCAACAACTTTGCTTGCTGTAAAACAGGTAAGGCTTCCTGCTTATACAAGACTGGTATCACACGCTTCAAGACTTTTCCTTCCGGTCCTTCAAAAAATATATTTACCCTTGGATAAGAGAAACGAGGAGTCTTAAATTCAACCGATCTGATCTTTGAACGCTGAATAGAAGGAGTTCTACTCGTAAATTTCCCATCCATGATCCGCTTCATGGAAAGTATCAATAAAAATACAGCTGCATAATTAACAGGATTCATAAAAAAACCTCCTCCATAATACATTACAGAAAAGGCAGTATAAATAAAAATTAAAAAAAAGAAGATGTAATTGAGTACGCTTAAAATCCCCCAGGCTTCACTCAACCCATGCTCAACAGGAACACGGGTCGGAACTTTACTATTAAATATAAAAACATGATCATTGGTAATATGACAATACTCTTTCTTATTGACTCTAAAATACGTGCTTTCCATCATTCAAATTTATTTCACAAAATTACTTTAATTTTTGTATAAAACAGCGATCATTTTTTCATCTCTTCCATACACATCAATAAAGAAATTCACCCATCCAAACTCATTTGCCTCAGCCGTATAATAATTAATATAAATAGGAAGAGGTCGTTTTAAGTAAACGTATTTTTGCTGCTCTTTCAAAAGATCCGATTTTAGAGAATCAATAGGATATTTCAAACTATCATCGCGTATCAAAAAGGATGCAAAATCAATAAATTTTTCTAAGCGTACACAACCATGACTTAATGCACGCATCTCGCGCGCAAATAATTTTCTGTTATCCGTATCGTGCATATATACACCATATTTGTTATTGAAATTGAATTTTAAAATTCCAAGCGAATTATCATCCCCTATCCGCTGACGTAGCTTCCAGGGAAAATAGGTTTTTGAATATTTTTTCCATTTGATCTTACTTGCATCCATTACTCTATTATTGCCATCCAGCACTTCGAAATTTTTTCTTCTTAAATAAGATGTATCCCTTTTTAAAATAGGCAGGATCTCCTTTGTAGCAATACTAAATGGCACCGTCCAATACGGATAAATGATAAAGTAACGGATCGTGCTTTTTAGCAAAGGTGTTGGTGTTTTAGGAGCACCAACGATCACTCTGGAACTCATGACCAATGTATCGGCTTCCACCACCTTCATTTCATACTTAGGAATGTTTACCCATACAAATTGCTTTTCTGTTGGCAGTTCACGCCAACGACAACGTTCCATATTGAGTTCGACCTGACGAATGTAATCCTGTTTTGTCCGTTGCAGTGCTTTAAAAGTTAGCTTCCCGATCTTTCCATCTTCAACGAGGTTATGACGACATTGAAAATTTTTAATTGCCTTTAACAGTTTAATGGAATCGTTACCAGAATATTCATCAAAATAGTCGTGGCTAAGTATTAACCGCTGTTTCAAACGATCATTAAAAGTGATCGAATCCGACTCTCT
>JAEUTU010000126.1 GCA_016786925.1 Bacteroidia bacterium | reverse complement strand
CTTTAATTCCTTGCTTAGTGAGGCTGTTCCAGCGTAATTAAAAACAGTATTGCAATAGCTTTTAAACACTTTATAGCTATCGTCTTTTGCAGCACTTTTTACCCACGAAACATTATTGCCTTTAATTACCGTTCGGTATCCCTGACTCCACTTTTCAAAACCAACATTATGCCCACTGGTGAAGTTAAAATGTAAATTCTTATAATCTTTGATCGAATATAAATACTCCGCACGCATTCTCATTACCGCATCGGCACACTGTTGAATATCAGTGGAGCCGACATCAATATCAACAACAGCATAATGCACACGCTGATTTCCTTTTATACTTCCATCATACAAATGCACAACCGGAGTTCCTTCTTTTAAAGGTAAATTTCGCAACCAATCGGCAAATGAGCCTGGCTTTGCCTCCATTCGTTTGTAACCATCTGGCACTTTAATTCTAGCTGCAATAGAATTATTAGAATTATAATTTGAAAGCCAAGAATATTTGTTGGTAGTCTGTTGTGGAAATGTGATTGAGCCTTTATAAGCATTTGTCTCACTACATGAAGTAGTAAAAAAAACGAACAACATATATACGATAGATCTCAAAACCATTATTCAGCAATTTCTTTTTTTCCAAAAACTTGTTTGTGCGAACGATACATCACATAACCAATTGAGAATTGAAAAACGCCAAAATAGCTACTGCTATTATCCGTGATCGACTTTATCGAATATGAATAACGGGCACCTATCGTAAAATCTTTTTTTATATCCAATTCCATTCCTGCCAATATTCCATAATCACTATCCATATTGGAACGAAAAGACTGAACATTCATTCCGCTTTTTTTACTTCCATCAATGGTGGCGACCTGAGAATTCAAATATTGAGAATAATCGAAGCCAAGATTTAATCGTAAACTTTCACTGAATTTATATTGAGCATAGAGAGGCACAGTAATATAACCAAAACGATATTTGGTGATTGGACTATCTCTTTTTAGTGCCCTGCCTGAATAGATCAAATCTAATGCGATATTTACTCTGTCATTTAACCACAAGGAATATGAAAAGCCACCACTGGCTAATATTCCTGAGCTATAATTGATCGTATCTCTGTATAAATTAGAACTGGTCATTCCTACATACAAACCCAAACGGGAAAACTCTTTATTCGAATAAACCGTTTGAGCTTTGGAAAAAAGAGAGAAAAAATAAAGCACCAACAAAAGAGTCAGTGCTTTTTTATTAAAAAAATTCATATTTTATTTTACACTAATTTTTACAGTATAGCTTCCGGTATTGGCAGCATTATAAACTGTTTCATAAATTGAAATATAGAGCATTCCACTAGCCTGAGCATTTCCGTTAAATTTTGCTCCGGCTTTGAGCACTTGAGTAGAAGATTCTCCAATTTTATATACTACATTACCATAAGTAGGGTAAGTAGTACCATAATTATAATCGCCTTCATATGATTCTGTAGTAGTTGTTGACCCAACGATAGTACCATCCGGCTTGTATTTACTTCCTGATAAACTCGCAAATGTCACCTCGCCACTAGCCGTTATGGAGATCTTTTGTCCATTTTTCACCATGATACCTGTTTTTAACCAGCCACCATTGGTATTTGAACTAATGTGTTTTGTTGCAAGTAATTTAAATGTAAGATCACCGTTCTCTCCATCACCGGAATACATAACATCAATATGCTTGATCTTTTCTTTTGGAATAGAAAGTGTTCC
>JAEUTU010000095.1 GCA_016786925.1 Bacteroidia bacterium | reverse complement strand
TCCTTTGTAAATAGGAACGATCACCACTTGGAAAGGAGCTAATTTAGGAGGCAACACCAATCCTTTGTCATCTGAGTGCGACATGATCAAGGCGCCCATCAAACGTGTAGAAACACCCCAGGAAGTAGCCCAAACAAAATCCTGTTTCCCCTCTTTGTTGGCAAATTTTACATCAAATGCCTTTGCGAAATTTTGTCCTAAAAAGTGGGAGGTTCCCGCTTGCAATGCTTTTCCATCCTGCATCATTGCTTCAATACAATAGGTTTCATCGGCTCCGGCAAATCGTTCATTTGGAGTTTTTAGTCCCTTGATCACCGGCATGGCCATAAATGTTTCAGCAAAATGAGCATACACATTCAACATTTTTTCTGTCTCTTCGATTGCTTCTTCTTTGGTTGCGTGAGCTGTATGCCCTTCCTGCCATAAGAACTCTGCAGTGCGCAAGAACAAACGGGTACGCATTTCCCAGCGAACAACATTTGCCCATTGGTTGATCAAAATAGGCAGGTCGCGGTACGATTGGATCCAGCCTTTGTACGTATTCCAAATGATTGCTTCACTGGTTGGACGAACAACCAATTCTTCCGAAAGTTTTGCTTCCGGATCAACGATCAGTTTACCTTTATTATTTTCATCGGTTTTTAATCGATAATGTGTAACCACAGCGCATTCCTTGGCAAAGCCTTCCGCATTCTTTTCTTCGGCTTCAAACAAACTTTTTGGCACAAAAAGCGGGAAATAAGCATTCACATGTCCTGTTTCCTTGAACATTTTGTCCAATGCCTGTTGCATTTTCTCCCAAATGGCATATCCGTATGGTTTGATGACCATACAACCTTTTACGGCAGAATGTTCTGCCAGATCGGCTTTGCCTACCAGTTCATTGTACCATTCCGAATAATTGGCCTCGCGTGTTGGTAATTCTTTACTCATAAATTTATTGTATTGTGGTATAGTATTTGTAACTTTATCCTATGTAAAAACGTCCGGCAAAAATAGGAAATAAACCTTTGTTCTGTTCGTTTGTCAAAATATAAATTGATTTACACAGCATCCCCATTAAATTAAAATATTTCAAAATGAAAAAGTATTTAGCAGTATTGATCTTGTTTGTGCTTGTTTTAAGTGCTTGTAATACTCCTAATGGATTGGCAACAAAAACCTATGAAGATGATATTTATTACTCTTCAAAAGATGCTGCTGCCGATAAAGAAAAGGCTCGTATTGCTGCTGAAATGGCGAAGCAGGAAGCGGATAGAAAAGCCGCTGAACAGGCCAAAGCAGATGAAGATTACTACAATTCAAAAAAGCAGACTGTAGTAGTTGAAGAAGAACCATTCGATCCGGATGATTATTACGATTATGAGTATGCTACCCGTTTAAGAAGATTTCATAACAATTGCGGTAGTTATGGTTATTATGATAATTACTATACCAATTCCTATTGGTATTCCGGTAATCCTTATAACTATGGAACCAGCGTTTATATGGGATACAGTTGGTGGGGGCCAACGTACATGACCTATAACTACAATCCAAGTTATTATTGGTATTCAAGTTATGGTTGGGGATATGATCCATGGTATAATCCTTATGGTTACAATCCTTATTGGGGATACGATCCATACGGTTATTATGGCTATAATCCATATTGGAATGGCTACAACAATGGCTATTGGGCAGGTTATTACAATGGCTATAACAATGGTTATTACAATAATTATTATTTCAACAGTTATGACAACAACAGTTATTACTATGGTCCAAGAAAAACGACTGGTTCGAACACGCGCGCTACCTCTCAGCCGAGTTTAGCAAGCAGATATATGAATGCGGTGGAAAAAGAAACAGCAAAACCTTTTGAAGAAACAAAAGGCAGAAACGATAATCCTTATGCTTTGCAAACAACAGTAAATGATTACATGTCGAAACCACAAGCCGTGAAAGAGACTCCTAATCCGGGTTATCGACCAGTTAATCCGAATTATAAACCAGCAAATACAGATGCAAAAGAGCGTCCGCAAAATAATACTGCGAAAGATGATTATTATTCCAAACCGGATACATACACCAAGCCGGATCAAAATACAAAAGATCAGAAGCCGGTTTTTCAAAATAATTATGATAAACCAAGGAACGATGATAACCAGTCGAAGCCTCAGAAACCACAATACGATCAGCCGAAGTATGATCAGCCGAAACCAAGGGTAGAGCAGCCAAAATTTGAAACACCAAATTATAACAACAGCTCCTCTCCGGCACCTCGTTCAGGTGGAAGTAATAATTCTTCTTCACCTCAACCGAGAAGACGCTAAACATTATTTTCTTATGGGTATGTGATCAGTGTATCACATACCCTTACTAAAACACAAACACCATGAAAAAGCATATTTTAGTATATATACTTGGAATTGTTGTGCTTCCACTTTGGTCGCAGAACGATATAGATGCGATGCGTTATTCGCAGATCACATTTGGAGGCACTGCACGTTTCGCCTCCATGGCAGGATCAATGGGCGCCTTAGGTGGAGATATTTCAACGCTTAGTTTTAATCCCGCAGGTATTGCTGTTTTCAGAAAAACAGAATTATCCATCACACCATCCGTTTTTTCTCAAACGACCACTTCCGATTATAATGGAAGAAGTGCATCTGACCGGAAGTTGAATTTCAATTTAGGGAATATTGGTTTTGTTGCAACATTTAAATTAAATGAAGAAAAAAGTAAAGGTTGGCAAACCATCAATATTGGAGTAGGTTATAACCGTACGAATAATTTTCATAATCGAATTTTAGTAGAAGGGTATAACAAAAACAGCTCCTTATTAGATACTTATGTGGCAGATGCCAATGGTTATTCTGATTCAGAGTTTGATCAATTTTCTACAGGCCTAGCCTGGAGCACATGGCTCATTAACCCATTAGCTGGCGATTCTATTCATTACGATCATGTGATCAAAAATTATGGACAATTGCAGCGTAAATCGGTTGAATCAAGAGGTTCAATGGGCGAAACAGCCATTAGTTTCGGTGCTAACTACGACAACAAACTTTTTTTAGGAGGGACAATTGGTGTTGTGAGAGTTCGATATAACGAAGAAGCTATTTTTGAAGAAATAGACACGGAGGATACCATTTCCGGATTTAAATCTTTCGCCTACACTCAAAATTTAAATACGCAAGGGAGTGGTATTAATATGAAATTAGGCGCCATATTTAAACCAACAGATTGGTTGAGAATAGGTGCTGCAGTTCATACTCCTACTTCTATTACATTAAGTGATGACTACAGTAGTTCCATGAAATCGGATCTGGAAAGTGTTCGATATGAAGAGCAATCCGAGTCGGGAAAATTTGATTACACGGTTACAACACCTTTCAGAGCGATCTTAAGTTCCGGTTTTGTGATCAATAAAATAGCTGTATTGAATGCAGAATATGAATATGTGGATTATAGTTATGCACAGCTGAGTTCACGACCAAATGTATTTGCAGAGGTGAATAGTATGATCAGAAGCAATTATACTTCAACAAACAATTTGCGTTTTGGCGGAGAGTTTCGTTTCGATCCTTTTGCAGTTCGTTTAGGATATGCGCTTTATGGCAGCCCCTTTAAAAATGGTGATAACAAAACGGCTTCACGCTCCAGCTATACAGGTGGAATAGGATACAGAAGTGATAATTATTTTATCGACTTTGCGTATGTGTATACAGCATATCAGCAAAATAGCTATTTGTATAATCCGGATATTAGTGAGCCGGTTAAGAGTAAATATACCAACTCAAGTTTCATGTTATCAATGGGTGTACGCTTCTAATAGAAAGAATAGGATTCCTTTTATGATAAGCAAGCCGTCTATTCCTGCAATATAGAAGTATTCACTTCTTCCTTCTTGATCTTTTAAGATGTAGATAATTGTAAGGAGAAACATAAAAATATGACAGAGGTAAAACGATAATTTTAGATCTCCTGAAAAATAAAGAATGGAGATCATTGCAACATAAATGAACGAAAACAGCAGGGCGATCTTGCTGTTTTTTTTTCTCCCAAACATAACAGCAAACGTTTTGATCTTTTCTTTTGAGTCGACTGCAATGTCTCGGTTATCAAACGGAATGCAAATGGCAGCCATAAAGCTAAATCCGGATATTATATATAAGATCTCTTTTAATGAGAATTTAAAAGATTCATTTAATAAAGTTGGAACAAGATAGGCTGTTAATGTCCATACAAGCACGAGAATAAATGTTTTGGTGCCAATAAATTTTCTTAATGCAATTGATGGAAAGAAATAAGCAAGGGATAAGAAGCAGAGTGGTGAAAGTAGGAGTACGATGCGCAAGGGAATTAAAAACGAAAAAGTGATTGTTCCTAAAAGCCCAATGAAAGTCATTATTCGTATTGTATTCTGGTTCTTTCCGATCCAGTTTCTCCGGTCTGAAATGACAATTGGAGCGTTTTGTGTTTTATAAAATATGCGCTGAAAGTTGTAGATAAATAGGGTAGAAAAGAAAACGAGAATAGCATAGTTCAATTGAACAGGAATAGCCAGTTCTATGAATGTTGAAACGCACAAGGCGAATGCGCCTAAGGCAATATAAATATTGCTATATAAAAGGAAATCAATAATACGTTTTATGTAAAACATATTGATTGGGGAGAGTTTATTTTATTAACTCGTTCCCTGTAGCTTTTAATACGCCAAATGTGCCGAGTCCCACAACAAGGCCCGCACCTCCACCGATCATCGATTGAAACTTTCTTTTCTTTCTTGCAACACGTTCGTACCCCATGATATAGGCTTCTTGTTTTAAATATTCCATATTCGAAACTGTTGAGTGTTTTATTTTGACTTTTGGTAATCCTGACATAGCAATGAAGGCAAAGGGTGGTATGGGACAAAAGAAGCTGCCTGTTACTCCAGATGCCAAGCCCAAGGCAATGTTTCCATAAAGCGCACCGCGAGCTTTGAATCCTTTTTCTGCATCCTGTTCGCCTTTTATAAAGTATCTCATTTCCTCCTCTGTGAATTCGTTGCCAATGATGGTATCGTACACATACATGACATGCTCGCCTGAAGCATTTTTAATCGAGAAAATACGGTCATTTTCAATAACAATATTTCTTCCCGGCTTTTTTGTGTCGCGGATAGTTGTTACTCCATTGGTTGTATCAACCACTTCAGAAATGATTGTTGTTCCATTCAGTAAGAGGATCGTGTCTTTTTTCTCCTGGCTAAATCCGAGGAAGTAAGAACAGATGACAAAAAAGCTAGAAAGGAGGTATTTATGCATAGAAATGTACTAAAATTTATCAAAGATAACCATTTAAAACATAAGCCTGATTTATTTGTTTCTTTGTTAATAAAATGAGAAAATCGGAGCTTTTTAATGATTATATTTGTGTCCCTAAATAAAAAATCAAAAAATGATTACTACTGACAAATTTGTGAACCGTCATAACGGTCCACGCGCAAATGATGTAACAGCCATGCTTGCAAAAATCGGAGCAGGTTCTGTTGATGAATTAATTAACCAAACAATACCTTCTGCAATACGTTTGAAGGCTCCTTTGAATTTGCCGAAGGGGATGTCGGAGTACGCTTATCATAAGCATTTGAGAACACTTGCATCAAAGAATAAAGTATTTAAAACATATATCGGATTAGGTTATAATAATACGATCGTGCCACCGGTTGTGCAACGTAACATTTTAGAGAATCCGGGTTGGTACACTGCGTATACTCCATACCAAGCGGAGATCGCACAAGGTCGTTTAGAGGCTTTGTTGAATTTTCAAACTATGATCATGGATCTTACCGGAATGGAGATTGCGAATGCCTCTCTGTTAGATGAAGCAACAGCTGCAGCAGAGGCTATGACCATGTTGTTCAGCAATCGCTCTCGTGACCAAATAAAAAATGGCGCCAATAAATTCTTTGTTTCCAATGAGTGCTTTCCTCAAACAATCGATCTTTTAAAAACACGTTCAACCCCATTGGGAATTGAGTTGGTAATTGGTGATTGGAAGACACAAACTTTAGATGCTTCAGTTTATGGAGTTTTATTGCAATATCCAACTGTTGATGGGAAGGTAAATGATTACGCAGAATATGTAAAAAATATAAAATCAAACGGTGTTGCAGTTGCAGTTGCAGCTGATGTATTAAGTTTGGTTTTATTAACGCCTCCGGGTGAATGGGGAGCTGATGTTGTGGTAGGAAATACCCAACGTTTTGGCGTTCCTATGGGATATGGCGGTCCTCATGCTGCATTTTTTGCTTGTAGAGAAGAATACAAACGTATTATTCCGGGAAGGATCATTGGTGTTTCTGTTGATGCGCAAGGAAATCCTGCATTACGTATGGCATTACAAACACGTGAGCAACATATCCGTAGAGATAAAGCTACTTCTAATATTTGTACCGCTCAAGCATTGTTAGCCATTATGGCGAGTATGTATGCTGTTTATCATGGTCCTGAAGGATTAAGAGGAATTGCGGGGCAGGTTCACTTGACAGCGGTTACTTTGGCCACTGAGTTGAAAAAATTAGGCTACAATGTAGAAGAAGGTTCTTTCTTTGATACGATCAAAGTAGTTGGAACGGATAATGCCAAGATCAAAGAACTTGCTGAAAAGGCACAGATCAATTTTAGATATACAGAAGGAGCTATTACTATTTCTGTGGATCAAACAACCGATGCAGATGACGTAAATGCAGTATTGTCAGTATTTGCATCTGCATCAGGAAAAACGGCTGTTAGCGTTTCGGAAGAAACAATCTTAGCTCAAAAGTCTTCTTTGGTGAAGCGTAAGTCTGCTATCTTATCTCACCCGATATTTAATATATATCATTCCGAGTCGGAGATGATGCGTTATATCAAGCGTTTGGAGAATAAGGATCTTTCATTAACACATTCCATGATCTCATTGGGTTCATGTACAATGAAATTAAATGCAGCGTCAGAATTAATGCCAATTACATGGCCTGAATTCGCCAATATTCACCCATTTGTTCCGGTTGAACAAGCAGCAGGATTTATAGAGATGATCAATGAGTTGGATAGATCTTTAAGCGAGATCACCGGCTTTGCTAAAATGAGTTTTCAACCAAATTCAGGGGCTCAAGGAGAATATGCCGGTTTGTTGGTTATTCAAGCATATCATCAGTCACGTGGTGAAGGGCATAGAAATATTGCCTTGATCCCAACTTCAGCTCATGGTACTAATCCTGCAAGTGCGGCCATGTGTGGTATGAAGATCGTTTTGGTGAAATGTGATGAAAAAGGGAATATTGATGTGAACGATATGCGTGAGAAAGCGACATTACACAAGGATAATTTATCTTGTTTAATGGTGACTTATCCAAGTACGCATGGTGTTTATGAAGAAAGTATTATTGAGATCACCAATATTATTCATGAAAATGGTGGACAAGTGTATATGGATGGTGCGAATATGAATGCTCAGGTTGGTTTAACCAGTCCGGGAAATATTGGAGCCGATGTTTGTCACTTGAATTTGCATAAAACATTTGCTATTCCACATGGTGGAGGTGGACCTGGTATGGGGCCGATTGGTGTAGCAAAGCAATTGGTGCCATTTTTACCGTCTCACTCTTTAGTTAAAACAGGTGGAGAGAAAGGCATTCATGCCGTTTCTGCAGCTCCATTCGGAAGTGCGCTAATTTTGTTGATCTCTTATGGTTATATCAAGATGTTGGGAGGAGAAGGTTTAGCTGATGCAACCAAAATGGCGATCTTGAATGCAAACTATATTAAGGAATCATTGGCAGGTCATTATCAGACACTTTACAGCGGTAAAAATGGCCGTTGTGCTCATGAAATGATCTTAGATTGCGTTTCCTTTAAGCGTGAAGCAGGTGTTGAGGTAGGAGATATAGCAAAACGTTTGATGGATTATGGATTCCATGCTCCAACAGTAGCATTCCCTGTTCATGATACGTTGATGGTAGAGCCGACAGAAAGTGAAAGCAAAGAAGAGTTGGATCGTTTTTGTTCTGCAATGATCTCTATAAAAAAAGAGATCGATGAAATTATTGCTGGAAAATCAGATAAAGAAGACAATGTGATCAAAAATGCTCCCCACACAGCTAAATCGGTTATTACGGATGATTGGAAGCATGCTTATTCAAGAGAAAAGGCCGTTTATCCTTTGAAATGGGTGAAAGAGTCTAAGTTTTGGCCAAGTGTTGCCAGGGTAGATAATGCTCATGGCGATAGGAACTTAATTTGCGCTTGTCCACCAATTGAATCCTATGCGGATATGGAATTAGCGTAATTATTCTAGATGGTTTGTAAAAATCAGACAGAATTGTTATATTTGTAAAGATATTTTAATCATAAAGTAATAATAACCTAAATAATAACAAATGAAAAAAATCTACACTTTAGTTGCTGCTGTTGCAGTAGTGTTAACAGCAAATGCACAAAACAGAGTTGCTGGAACATCATCAAACAATGTTCATAAAGCAAACAAACAAATCAGAGTTATGCCAATGTCAGCTGATAGAGCTGCTGGTGATACATTAATGTGGTTACCTGCTCCAGGCGTATTTTTGGCTGACGCAGCTGACCAAGCTTCTTTTGACGTTGTTTTTGAAGATATTGACGGTTTAACTACTAACAATGCCGGTGTTCCAACTGCTATTGAGTTAGTATTCTCTGATAACAATGATGTTAACGGTTTAGGTGCTCCAACTGCAGATAATTTCTATTTCCCATGGGAAAATCCGGTGAACGCAGGTGGTACTGATTCAGCATTTTTCTGGTATGGTACTTCATGGTTTGCTCCAGCTGGACAAGCTAACAATTGGTTAATGATGGGACCTATCACTATCCCTGCAGGTGGTGCTACTTTGAAGTGGTATGACAGAACAAATCCTGCATACAGAGATGGATACAAAGTATATGTTCAATCTACAGCTTCTGTTTCTTCTCCTGTAACTTTTGCAGATTTTACCGGTACAGCTATCTACACTAAAACAGATGCTTACCCTTCTCCAACTTATACAACTGATACTACTTGGGTTTTAAGAACCGTTTCTTTGCCTGCTACAGTAAATGGTCAACAAGTTCATATTGCATTCAACCAAACTGCAAATGATATGGATGTATTGTACTTTGATAACTTTACAGTTGTAGAAAATGCAGTAGGAGTTAATGAGTTTGTAAACGGAGCGAAATTTTCTCAAAACTCACCAAATCCTTTCGGAACAGTTACTACAATTAACTACGAATTGCAATCAGCTTCTAAAGTAACATTGAATGTATACGATGTTACTGGTAAAAAAGTGATCGAGCAAAATCAAGGTGAATTAGCTGCTGGAAAACATTCAGTGAAAGTAAATGCTGAGAATTTAGCAGCAGGAGTTTACTATTATTCATTAAAAGTAAATGAAAACACAACTTCTTCAATGAAGATGGTTGTTGTAAAATAATTTCATTTTAAATTTTCTTAGAAATCCGCTTTTCCTGCTGGGAAAAGCGGATTTCTGATTTTAAGTGGCCTATCAGCTATTGTTTTTTTTAAAGTTTTTTTTTAGCTTTGATAAATAATAAAAATTAACCTAAACTCTAATCTATCAACAAAATGAAAAAAATCTACTTATTGGCTTCTGCTGCGTTAATTTCCTTCGCTGCAAATGCACAAAATGCACCGTTGGGCAGTACGGTGGTTTTATCAAAAAGAGCTTACCCTATGAAATCTGCAAATGCTGAGCGTTTGGCTTGTCCGGATACAGCTGGAGCAGGTTTGATCAGCTTAACTTCTGGCTCTCCTGAATTTTTGCCTGAATTTGCTCCAACTGGTCAAGTTTTGCAATTTGGATACCTAGGCGGTGGTTACGTATACGGTAACACTGTTGATTCTCGTTTAAAAACTTGTGCTCAAGGATATAGTAATTTGAACGGTGCTACCTTACACGTTACAGATGTACTATCATTATTTGCTGCAAAAGAGCGTGATGCGGCAGGATCTTTAACATCTAAAGTAACTTTTAAATTATACCCAATGGCAGCAAACCGTTCTTGCAACGTAAATGCTGGTGCGGTGAATGTTACAACATTAAATTGGCCAGGACCTGGTACAACAGCTTCTGCTTCTGGTGATTTGTTGTACGATAACATTGATACTACTTTCTTAACTTTTAATGTTGTTGCTTTCCCTTCTGAGCCTACGTTTACTGGTGATTTTGCAATTGCAATGGAAACAGCTGGTTTAGCTGCAGGTGATACTGTTGGTTTATTGTGTGATGATATCAACTCTGCTGCAGATCTTGATTTTGCATTTAACTACATTGGTGGTACATTCAACAAATGGATGGTTACTGACAACGTGTTCTCAAGTGCTGGAACTGGTGAAGTAGATAACAACATCGCAATGTTCCCAGTTATTTGCTCTGGCCCAGGAACAGGAATCAATGAGTTCGTTTATGGAATGAAGATGAACGCTTATCCAAATCCTGCTGCTGACAAAACTACAATTGAATATACATTAGAGAAAAATTCTAATGCTGTTCGTTTGTTGATCATTGATCAAGCTGGTCGTGTTGTTGTTGACAACAAATACAACGATCAAGCTGCTGGTACATACAAAGTAAAAGTTGAGACAATCAGCTTAGCTTCTGGTGTTTATTTCTACCAATTAAGATCAGATTCAGGAGTTGTTACTTCAAAATTCTCTGTAGCTAAATAATATTTAGCACATCAGAAATTCGATCATAAAAAATCCCCAACCATTCGGTTGGGGATTTTTGTTTTATAGCACAGCTTCGGAATTAAGCTTTTTCATTTCCGGCATTTGCTTCAGCACCTGTTAAGCTTCCCATGTCTCTATCAAAGAAGTATAAGCCACTTGCATCGTTACCGATAAGTTTCAACTTATCTAAAACCTTACGAGCCAATGCTTCCTCTTCAATTTGCTCGGATACGTACCATTGAAGGAAATTATGAGTGGTATAGTCTTTTTCTTTTAAACATACTTCCACCAACGCATTGATCTCATTTGATACCAATATTTCGTGCTTCAGAACTTCCTCGAACACAAATTGAACAGATTTAAATTTTTGTGGCTGAGCTTTTAGAGCAGGAATTTGCGCTTGCCCACCTCTTTCGTTTACATACTTAATTAACTTTAACATATGCATTCTTTCTTCGTCTGCATGTGTATATAGGAAAGAAGCAACGCCTTCTAAGCCCTGAGTTTCGGCCCATGATGCCATTGCTAAATAATACTGAGATGAAGCAGCCTCTAATGCGATCTGTTCATTCAATGCGGTTTCTACCTTTTTCGTTACCATTTTGCTTGTTTTTAATATGTCAGTACAACAAAGTTAAACCATTTTTTGTTTTTGTGGAAGTAAAAAGCACTCAGATACCCTTAAAATTAAGTATCTTTGAGAGTAACTTTGCCTAAAAAGTTGCGTTACAGAACTGATGAGTACCGGTTATACAAGTTTAATTGCAAAGCTGGATGAATTTATCCGGAAATACTATAAAAATCAATTATTAAAAGGATTGATCTATAGTATGGGATTGCTGTTGCTTAGCTTTATCACGGTGACAGTTTTAGAATTTTATGCTCATTTTAATTCGGTAGTGCGCACCGTACTATTTTACTTATTCATTGGGTTTAGTGCTACCATTCTTGTAAAATATATATTTTTCCCACTTTCAAAGCTATATCGTTTGGGGCAGATCATATCTTATGAAGAAGCCGCTCAAATTGTTGGAAAACATTTTACGAATATCCAAGACAAGCTTTTAAATGTACTTCAATTACAGAAAGATAAAGAACAACATGCTGGCGATTCAGATCTATTAAATGCTAGTATTGATCAGAAGATAGTTGAATTAAAGCGGGTTCCATTTACTTCTGCAATAAATTTTTCAGATAATAAAAAGTACCTGAAATATGCTTTGGTCCCTCTATTATTGATCGTTGTTATTTTGTTCTCTGCTCCAAGCATCATTACGGATGGGACAAAACGCTTAGTTAAACACGCTGAATATTTTGAAAAAGAAGCTCCTTTTGAATTTGTTATTCAAAATAAGGGATTAACAGCAGTAACTCAGGAAGATTACGAACTCCGATTGAAAATGAAAGGAGAGGAAATTCCGGATCAGGTGTTCATTGAAATAGAAGGGAATGAATTTAAATTAGAGAAGGAAGACATTATTAATTTTAAATACACCTTCAAAAATATTCAAAAAAATATTCCTTTCTTTTTAAGTGCAGATGGTTTTAAGTCAAAACAATATGAGTTAGTTGCTTTACCCAATCCAATATTGTTGAATTTTGATATCGCACTTGTTTATCCGTCTTATTTGAATAAGAAAAATGAGATTGTAAAAAACACGGGAGATCTTATTATTCCTGCTGGAACAAAAGTAAGTTGGGGATTTAATACTCAAAATACAGATGCAGTTCGCTTGAATTTTAATGATACCTCTTTTGCACTTGCTCCTTCTGATGAGAATAAATTTAGCTATTCACAAAGACTTTTTAAGGATAAAACATATTCAGTAATCACGGCCAACAAATTCCTAAAGAAGCATGATTCTGTTACTTATTCAATTAATGTAATTCCGGATGCCTATCCGCAAGTTTCTTTTGATGAACAAAAGGATAGCATGTCAACAAAGCGAATTTATTTTAAAGGTAATATTAAAGATGATTATGGCATTTCTAAATTAACCTTTAACTATCGATTCATAGTGAATAATGATTCGGCTATTGGAGATAAGTATAAGCAGTTGACAACAAATTCAGCTTTGATCGACATTAATAAACAATCAACACAGGATCAATTTTTTCATTATTGGGATCTGAACAGATTGGATGTTTCTCCTGGCGACCAGATCGAATATTATTTTGAAGTGTGGGATAATGATGGTGTTGTGGGAAGCAAGTCGACCCGTTCACAAAAGATGGTGTTTAAAGCACCTACATTAAGTGAATTGGAAGATAAGACAGAAAAGAATAATGATAAAATTAAAGACGATCTGCAAAAGAGTATTGATCAGGCAAAAGATGTTCAAAAGGCATTGAGTGATCTTCAGCGGAAGTTAGCTGAAAAGAAAACTCTTTCTTGGGAAGAAAAGAAAAAGCTAGAAGAATTATTAAATAAACAAAAAGAGCTTCAAAATAAGGTGGAGAATATTAAGAATGAGAATAATCAAAATATTCAGGAGCAGAACGAATACAAGCAGCCGAATGAAGAAATGTTGCAGAAGCAAAAGCAGTTAGAAGAACTATTTGAAAAAGTGATGACTCCTGAATTGAAGGAAAAATATAATGAGCTTCAGAAGTTAATGGAGAAAATGGATAAAGAAAAGATCCAGGAGGCTTTGGAGAAAATGAAATTGGACAATAAAGATCTGATGAAGGAGCTGGATAGGAATTTAGAGATTTTCAAACAGTTGGAGGTGGAGCAAAAACTGCAAGAGAATATTGATAAGCTAAATGAGCTTTCCAAGAAGCAAGAAGAATTGTCGAAAAAGGCGGAAGAAAAAAATGCTGATTCCAAAGAGTTGAAAGCAAAGCAGGATGATCTGAATAAAAAATTTGAGGAGCTTCAAAAAGATATGAAGGAGATGGAGAAAAAGAATAATGAGTTGGAGCAACCTATGCCAATGGAGAATACCGAACAGCAGCAGCAGGAGATTCAGAAAGAGATGCAGAATAGCAGTGATCAATTACAAAACAATCAAAAGAAGAATGCCTCTAAGTCTCAGAAAAATGCTGCTCAAAAAATGGAGCAGATGAGTCAGCAAATGTCAGCAATGCAACAACAAGCTGAGCAAGAGCAGTCGGAAGAGGATATCAATAAATTAAGAGCGCTATTGGAAAATCTGATACAATTATCATTTGATCAAGAAGCATTGATGGGCGACCTTAAAAAAGCAAAGCCGAATGATCCGCAATATTTTAAGATCAATCAAAAACAGAAAAAATTGCAGGATGACAGTAAAATGATCGAGGATAGTTTGTTGGCATTAAGTAAACGTGTGCCGAAAATAAAAGCAGCTGTGAACAAAGAGATCAGTGCTATCAATATGAATATGGAAAAAGCGGTTGCTGAAATTACAGAGTCGCAAACAGCCTCATACGATGGAAAGAATCATAAGCAAGAAGCACAGAGCAGGCAGCAATTTGCAATGACATCCATAAATAATTTGGCCCTGATGCTAAATGAGGCATTAAGTCAGATGCAAGCAGAAGCAAAAAGCCAAAAGGCAGGAAGTGGAAGTTGCAGTAAGCCCGGAGGAAATGGCAAAAAGCCATCCATGGCCAATTTGCGACAAATGCAGGAACAGTTGAATAAACAGATCCAAAAACTGAAAGAGGGGATGGAGAAAGGTGGAAATAAACCAGGGCAAAAGCCTGGAATGGGTATTGGAGGAATGAGTCAGGAAATAGCAAAAATGGCCGCCCAACAGGAAGCCATCCGCCAGGAATTGCAAAAAATGGCCGATCAGATCAATAAGGATGGAAAAGGAGCTGGGAATTTGAGCAAATTGGCAAAACAAATGGAGGAGACTGAGACGGAACTGGTTAATAAGCTAATAAGTCCGGAAACTATGAAGCGTCAGCAAGAAATTTTAACCCGCCTTCTGGAGCACGAAAAGGCCGAAAAAGAAAGGGAAATGGACGAACAAAGACAGTCAAATGAAGCAAAAAATGAAAATTTTAGTAACCCTAATCAATTTTTTGAGTATAACAGACTAAAACAGAAAGAAACGGAGCTTCTAAAAACGGTTCCACCTTCTTTAAATCCGTTTTATAAGTCAAAAGTTAACCAATATTTTAACACGATAGAAAACTAAAATGGTACTTGCTGAGAATCAAAAAATCAAGATCAGCTCCAAAGCCGAGAACATTATTTTGGTAGAGAAGATGATAGAAGACGTGTGTGACGTTTTCAATATTAGCGAAGATTATTATGGAAATATATTAGTAGCATTAACCGAAGCGGTTAACAATGCTATCTACCATGGAAATCAAGCCAACCCTAATAAAAATATTGAGATCTATTTTAAGTCACATCCAACCTATGTATCCTTTATTGTAAAGGATGAAGGAAAAGGTTTTAACTATGATTCACTGCCCGATCCAACCAACCCAGAGAATATCGAAAAGCCAAATGGTAGAGGCGTCTTTTTAATGAAGAATTTAGCCGATAAGGTTACTTTCGAAGACAATGGCAGCAAAGTAATTTTAGATTTTAATATATCATCGAATTAATAGATCACTGTTATAACTACTCTCAACAGAAAACTACGAAACGGACGTTCACATTTGGATGTCCGTTTTTTTGTGCTTTTTAATTAACAGTTCAGCCACGATCTTATCAATGGGTAAACTAAAATCTTCAATATTTATATTTTTTAGATCGATCCATCTGAATGATTGAGCTTCATCCTGATGATGAACAAATTCGAATGGAGTTGTTTGTGTGCTGAGTTGAAAATTATGGCCCGGTTTAACCAGATAATAAATACTAATTATTTGATGACTTGGATTGTAAGCCGATTGTTGGAAGAAGTCTGTTGTATAAAAATGATCGACAACATCGATCTCGTTGTTTGTTTCTTCCATGAATTCTCTCTTCAGACAATCAATGATGCCTTCCCCGAATTCTAAGCCTCCTCCAGGAAATTTTGTAATATAATGTCCCTTTATCAGTTCGTCACTCACTAGGATTTGATCTTGTTCATTGATCAATAGGCCATAAACACGGATGTTGAATCGGGTAATTTCCATTTCGGGGTATTTTGTTATATCTTTGCAAAGTTAAATGAAAGAAATTCTAAATAGATATTGTTCCATTGCTTTATTGTTCTTGTTTCTTTTTCCATTGGTGGAAAAGGAGATGCACACATTGGAGCATATGGACGATTTTCATTGTACAGCTTCTGATAAGCATTTTCATGAGCAGGAGCATTCTTGTTCACTTTGCGATTATTCTGTCCCTGATTCCAATGAATTAGAAATAGCGTATTATCAATTTAGATCTTTTGGAAAGGTCATTCCTTTTGATCTTTTTACAAACAGTGTTCATTCACCTTCGTCCTATCAGGATATCCCATCTAGGGCACCTCCGGTTGTTTAATGTATGATTGTAATAACTGTATGATCTAAGATCCTATGGTTTACTTGTTTCATAGCTGCTGTTATGGGGACGATCTATTTGTCTTTCGCAGTTGGCTCATTAAATGATCAAATGAAGAAAAACGTTTATCTATTATTTGTATTCATCTTATTCATTCTCCAGGCATCTGCTCAATGTGATCACACATTAAGTGGAAAAGTAATTGACCACCATGACCGGAAGCCATTGGAATTTGCTGAGGTGTTTATTAAAGAGCTCAAAAGAGGTGCATTAACCGACTCTTTAGGAAATTATAAGATCCTGAATTTATGTCCGGGGAATTATACCATTACATGTCATCATATTGGATGCGACAGTCTGGTGATGCATGTAGAAGTTAATGGAAATACTATCCAGAATTTTTATCCTGAACACCATTTGCATGAACTGGGATTAGTGAATATTGTCACCGATCGTGAACCACAAAAATTGATTGTTAATTCAGTTGAAATTAAGCAGAAAGAATTAGACAAGTTGAGAGGAGAAACATTCGGTCAAACGCTTAGAAATGTGACAGGAGTAAATACAATTCAAACGGGATCGAGTATTTCAAAACCTGTGATTCACGGTTTACATAGCAGCCGTATTTTGATCTTGAACAATGGTATAAGGCAAGAAGGACAGCAGTGGGGGAGTGAACATGCACCGGAGATCGATCCTTTTGTTGCAACAAAATTAACGGTAATAAAGGGTGCGAATGGAGTGCGATATGGTTCAGATGCTATAGCAGGTGTTATTCTGGTGGAGCCGGATAAACTCAGAGAATCTGCCGGTATTGATGCAGAATTAAATTTAGTGGGAATGAGTAACGGTCGATCCGGTATTGTTTCCGGCATCATTAATCAGAATTTTAAACGCATCTCAGCTTTGAGTTGGCGATTACAAGGCACATTAAAGAAAGCCGGCAATCTGAGTACTCCTAATTATATTCTAAAGAACACAGGTGTTGAAGAGTATAACTTTTCGGGTGGTATCGGATGGAATAAACCGAAGTATGGAGTAGAATTGTTTTACAGTCAGTTTAACACAACGATCGGAATATTCTCAGGAGCACATATTGGAAATGTAACCGATTTGATGGCTGCTATTGATCGCCCCGAACCTTTAGAAAAAGCCGATTTCACTTATTCTATCGCTCGACCATATCAACATGTTGAACATGAGCTTTTCAAAGCAAAAGCTTTTGTTTTAACAGGAAATGTTGGTAAGCTAAGCTTGGTATATGCCCGCCAGTATAATTTGAGAAATGAGTATGATAAAGAGAAGCCTCGTAATAACGCATTGGCTGATCTTAATAAACCGGAGTTGCAGTTTGAAATAACCAGTCATACACTGGAGGTGCTTTGGGAACATAATTCATTCAATGGTTTTGCAGGAACTGTTGGAATAAGTGGAATGAAACAAGGTAATACCTATGAAGGACGTTATTTTATTCCCAATTTCAGCAATTACACAGGTGGAGCATATTGGATAGAACGTTATACAAAAAATAAATTGCTGCTAGAAGCAGGTGTCCGTTTTGATTATCGTCATTTACAAGTGTATAAGTATGTCAATAATGTGATCACTTCTCCTGAATATATTTATCAAAATATGTCCGGGACACTTGGCTTGCTTTATAGCATCAATAAAAAAATGCAATTTAGTTTGAATGCAGGTACTGCATGGCGTGCTCCTAATGTGAATGAACTTCACAGCAAAGGTATTCATCATGGTTCGGCTACCTATGAAATTGGAGATGAGTATTTGAAACCGGAGAAGGCCATTAATTTTGTTGCAAGTTTAGAATATTCTAGCAATGATAAATTAAAAATAGAGATCAGTCCTTACTATAATGTGATCAATGATTTTATTTATCTGCAACCAAAATTTCCTGCTACAGTTACCATCAGTGGTGCATTTCCAACATTTGTATATACACAAGCCAATGTTACTTTGATGGGAGTAGATGGACAGATCAGTTATGAGTTTGTTCCTCATTTAACTGTTTCAGAGAAGTTGTCGATCCTCCGTGCTTATAATAATACAGCTAAAGATTATTTGATCCAGATGCCTGCGGATCGTTTCATTACAACACTTTCTTATGATTTTGAATCATGGAAGATTTTAAATGAATCGTTTATCTCTATCAATGGTGTATATGAGAACAAGCAGTGGCGCGTACCGGTGAATGCGGATTATGCTGTACCGCCAGCAGCCTACTTCTTACTCAATGCGGAGCTTGGAACCACCTTGCAATTAAAAAAGCTACGTTTGGTGATTTCAATTTCCGGGAATAATTTACTGAATACTGTTTACAGAAATTACATGAACCGTTTCCGTTATTATTCGGATGAATTAGGAAGAAATATTTCACTTCGAATTAAAATACCAATTAATTATTCTAGTAATAAATAACTTTAAAAAAATTAAAATATGAAAAATCAAATTAAACATTTTGTGCTGGCAATGATCATTGCCGGATCAATTTTTACAGGATGTAAAAAAGATGAGGACACCGTTCCTACACCACCTGCTCCTACAAACGAAGGAGAAGTACTTACAACTTTTACTTTATACTTTACAGACTCAGCAAATTCAGCAAATGTAGTTAGTGCAACTTTTCGTGATCCGGACGGAGATGGAGGAAATCCATTTACGCAATTTGATAGCATTCATTTGCAAGCAAATAAAACCTATTATGCACAGGTTGTGATCTTGAATGAAACAGCTTCGCCAGCAGATTCGATTTCCAATGAAATATTAGAGGAAGCAAATGATCATTTGTTCTTTTATACTGTGACAGGTGCAAATGCAGCTGTAACGATAACGGATCTGGATACCAATACACCTACACCATTGCCATTGGGGTTGCAAACCAAATGGAGGACAGGTGCTGTAAGTATGGGTTCCACACAAATTATTTTAAAACATCAGCCAGGTGTTAAGGATGGTACATTTACACCAGGAAGTACAGATATTGATCTGACGTTTCAGACAGAGATTCAATAAAAAATGGAAAAGCTCAAGAACTCATCTTGAGCTTTTTTATTTGAAATAGAAATAACGCTGTATCGTAAAAAAATACAATGGATAAAAATGTGTATAAGATCGTTTATATAGTGGCCGACCATAAGAGAGATCAATTCGAAGGTTGGAGTTGAAAATAAATTGAATGGATGGCCGGAATTCAACATACATTCCTCCTTCCAGGCCTGGGACATCGGCAATGAGTACTTCTCTGGAATTGCTTATCACTCTTGCTTTTTCATAAGCTTTGCCAATAAATTCGCAATAGACATTAATGTTTGTTTGTTTGTAGCTTTTGTATTTGAAAGGCAAACAAAGTAACCCCATAGATAAGCTGTAGTTAACTGCTTTTCCATATTTAACCGTTAAGGAGGAATCTTTACGCTGATAATAATAATCTTGTGGGACAATACCACCCACTGTTGCAGAGATCGCAAAGCGTTGTTTTAATTTAGTAGCTGTTATTCCAGCGCCAATTCCTCCATTGTCGCCCATTAAATTTGGCTCTGCCTCATCGTGTGCTTCTCTTCCGGCAGCCATTTCTAAATAGGCAGTCATCCGAAAATGATCTTTGGTTTTATCTATACTTAAGAAACGGTATCTGATATTTACATTAAAGTTATCCAGCTGATAAGGGTATTTATTGCCTTTGCTAACACCATGTGTGTGAATGCCAATGTTTCCATCGTTGGCAATAAAATCACTAGGAAATTTTCGTCCATGATGATTGCTAAAATTAAAAGCGGGGGTGATCATTAATTTGGAGGTAATGCCAAACATAAAACGATAGCTTTGAGAAAAGCGGAACTCATTTACTTCATTGAATCCTTCATTCACTAATCGAATTCCTAATACGCCTTTTGGAATGTTGCTTGCCGGATCAACATGAGGAAATAATTCCTGTGTATACACAGAATTGGTCAAAGAAATTGTGAGGACAATATTTAAAATATATTTGATCAAAAGAGAGTAATGTGATATACGTTCTTTGTAAGTGGAGTCGTTAAGTTATTACATGTATTTGTACATAGCAATTTCCATTTTTTGTATTCAGCTTTTTGCATGTATTTTTCTCCAATGAATTTTATAGTGGTTGGTCCCGATAGTGTTTGTTCCTTTTCTGCTTTTACGAAATGATAGATATTGTTCTCGTATTCCCAGCATTGATCAGGAGTAATTTTAAGATCTTTAAAATCGTATATAGCATGAATGCTCCTCACTGCAAATCCGGCATCCACTACCTTTTGGGCAAGGGAACGAATAGAAACAGAGGTGTTTTTTTTGAAATAAACGGTTGCAATGTTTTTCTCAAGCTCCATATATACACTATCAACAAAGATTAATTTTCGTATTGATTTTTCGGTAGAGAAGGAGCAGGCAGAGCAAGTGAGTCCATCAATACCAACTATCGCAGAAATAAACTGAGCTTTTGAAATGGATAAGCTTATCAGGATAAAAACAATGGTTAAATTATATTTGATGACTTTAGTCATATATATGTTAAATATATGTATTAAAACGTTTATCGAAAATTTTTGTTGTATATTTGTTTCATAATATTTAAATATTGAGAGCAGTAATTGCCATATTGTTAGCATCTGTTTTTTTATTTCAATCGGCCTCCAAACTCCTTATTTTGGCCAATTATGAGATAAATAAAGAATATATTTCCAAAAATCTTTGCGAGAATAAAGAAAAGCCAAAATCAACTTGTAATGGTAAGTGTCATTTGGCCAAAGAGTTGAAAAAACAGGATAAAAAAGACAATTCCGTTCCGGTTTCTCAAAAAGAAAAATTTGAAGTTCAGTATTTTTCAGAATTTTTAGTTGATCAAAGATCATTTATTTCATTTCTAGAAAATAGAAGTTATTTCTCTTATTCAATTATTCCTTATTCAAATTATCTCGATTCGATATTTCAACCTCCTCGAACCGTTTAGGATTCATTCCTCTTTTCTTAAGTATTAATTTAATTTTTATTGTAATGACAAAACTTTTGTTATGTATAGCAGTTGTTTTGTTTGCATATGCTTGTATTGAGCTATTCGCAATCAATAAATTGCTAAAAAAATGGTCAAAGTGATCTTTGTCACAGAATTTGACTTTTATCTTTATTAACTTTATAAAAAATTTAAAAAATGAAAACAATTAAATATTTTTTCCTTTTAGCATTAACGGCATCATTGGTATTTACTTCATGTAAAAAAGATCCGGATGAAGAACCGGCTCCAATAACTCCTGCAGCGACTACAGGGAGCTTAAATTTACATTTTGAAAACATGGTAGATACCAATGCATTGGTCTTAAATTCTCAACTATACACCAATGCAAATGGCGATACATTCAATGTAACTAAATTTGATTATTACATTTCAAATATTAAACTAACTAAAGCAGGTGTAGTTAAATATACAGAGTCAAACAGTTATCATTTGCTGAAAGCAAGCGATCTAACAACATTGGATATTGCTTTATCTAACGTTCCATTTGATACGTATGATGGCATTGAGTTTATGATCGGTGTGGACAGTGCGCGTAATGTTTCAGGTGCACAAACGGGAGCCTTAGATCCTGCAAATGGTATGTTCTGGAGCTGGAGCAGTGGTTATATCATGTTGAAAATGGAAGGAACCTCTCCTCAATCTACTTCTATGGGCGGTGCGTTAACATTCCATGTAGGCGGTTTTTCAGGAGCTAACAACACTTTAAAAACAGTATCTTCTGCATTTAATGCTGAAACAGCTATTGTAAGTTCATCTATAACTCCTGAAATCCACTTTGCAGTTGATCTAAGTGAGATGTTCAAAAATCCAACAACAACTAATTTTGCTACAACAAACATGATCCACATGCCTGGTGCTGCTGCAAAAACAATTGCCGATAACTATGCTGATATGTTCTCAGTGGAGCACATTCACAATTAATTTAGTAATTTAGGAGAGTGAAAATTAAAAAGAAATATTTCATAACATTCATAGCGATCATTATGGTTGCTATGAATGCTTGTGAAGTTGATCCAATTATAAAAGAAGAATTGCCGGCAAATGATATTCGTTTTTCGGTTCCACAAGGCTGGCCACAACCAGTGTACGATTATTCAACTAATCCATTAACAACCGAAGGATTTGTTTTAGGCAGAAAATTATTTTATGATACTCGTTTGTCACGGAATAATACGATCTCATGCGGAAGTTGTCATCAACAGTTCGCTGCTTTCTCACATTTAGATCATGCTGTAAGTCATGGAATAGATGGGTTGTTAGGCACCCGAAATGCTCCTGGTTTGTATAATTTAAATTGGCATCCGAGTTTTATGTGGGATGGTGGTGTAAACCATTTGGAGGTCCAACCTTTGGCTCCAATTGACAATCCTGTTGAGATGGATGAGGACATTAACAATGTGGTTGTAAAACTGCAAAATGATGCTGATTACAGACGTTTGTTCCGTGAGGCTTTTGGCACTGAGACAATCACAACACCTTTGATCTTAAAAGCAATGGCTCAATTTCAGGGTATGTTGGTTTCTGCTAATTCGAAGTATGATCGATATATGAGAGGCGAAACATCGCTTTCTGCATCCGAGTTGAACGGCTTGAATTTATTTCAGCAGAAATGTAACTCCTGCCATACAGCGCCATTGTTTTCAAATTTTCAATACATGAATAATGGTTTGGACTCAGTATTTGCGGATGCGGGTCGTGCCCGTATAACTTTATTAGCGGCCGATTCAGGCACATTTAAAGTTCCATCACTTCGTAATGTAGGCCTTACCAGACAGTATATGCATGATGGACGTTTTAATACTTTAGAACAAGTGCTGGATCACTATTCTTCAGGTGTTGTTAATTCAAGCACTATAAGTGCAGGAGTTGTGGGTGGTATTCCTATGACAGCACAGGAAAAACAGGATATTATTGCTTTCTTAAAAACACTCTCTGATTATTCATTTATAAATGACAGAAGGTTTGCGGATCCATTCGCACCTTAGTAATTTTTTAATTAATCAGATCTTCATGAAATATATACTAACCCTTTTGGGGTCTCTTGTGCAATACAGCATTTTTGCTTGTGATTTTTGCGGATGTTTTATGGGTATCACACCTTATGACAATCAAAGTAGCATATCCGTTTTATATCGATATAAAAGCTATAGTGGATACTATGGAGCCGGGCAAGGAAGTTTATTGTTCCCGAATGCCCATCGATCCTATCAACCTAACGGAGGTCAAGGCTACTTCGATAAACAGCTGAAGCATGGGTCACATACCGTTGTTTCGGATTCTGCATTGAGTCCACGTGATTATGAATTGTTTACTTCAGCTGAGTTGAGAGGAAAATTTTTTATTCATCCGCGTATTGAGCTGAATGCAGTTATCCCATTTGTAATGAATCAAAGTCGTGTAAATGAGCAAAAGCAGGCTATACAAGGGTTGGGCGATTTGACCTTTTTTGCAGCATATCATGTTGTGAGTAAAATTATGACTGAAAAATACCAGCACCGTTTGATTATAGGTGCAGGACTTAAGTTGCCTGTTGGCGATTATTATCAAAAGGATGCATCTGGTCAACGTATCGATTATATGCTTCAACCGGGGACAGGGAGTGTAGATTATCTAGCATACCTCAATTATGTATTTGGGGTAAAAAAATTTGGATTGAACTTTAATACCATGTTTAAGAATAATGGAGAGAATTATTATCACGAACGGGTGGATAATAGTACTGCGACTTATTTGAATGTTTTTTACAAAATCAGACAGGAGAAGGATCTGAAGTTTTTTCCTTCTATTCAAGGATTTTATGAGTATACAAAAGGAGTTTACATTCACGAAACATTTCAGAATGGAACAACGATGAATGTTTTAACAGCAGGAATAGGGTTGGATGTTTTTTATAAAAACATGGCACTGAATACATCCTTTCATTTGCCTGCCTATGAACAGGGGTTTGACAAGAATTTAAAGCACTCGGCTAAATTTATGCTTGGTTTGACCTATAATTTTAATCAAAAAAAATATTTGTTCCGGAGAAAACAAAATGACTGATTATTGGTTAACTTTATAAGAAATTAAGGGATCATGAAAATTAAAGTTATAAAATACATATTACTTTTTGCAGTAATAAGTTTCTCTACAGTATCTTGTAAGAAAGAAGGGCCTGGTGGGAAATCATCCATTTCGGGAGTAGTTGAACACCATGGTGCTGCTATTCCCAATAGTGTTGTGTACATAAAATATGGCGCAACCGATTTCCCGGGAGCAGCTGTGTCGGCTTATGATGCACAGGTAACGGCTGATGCCAGCGGAAATTATAAATTTGATGGCTTACGCAAAGGCGATTATTATTTGTATGGTGTAGGTTATGACAATGCAGTAGTTGCTCCTGTTACCGGAGGTGTTGGAGTACGATTGCGAACAAATGAAGATAAGAGTATTGATGTTCCAGTAACTGAATAAATATGTCTAATGCTTTTAAAACCCGCAAATAATTTTATTTGCGGGTTTTATTTTTTAACTTTACGTATATGAAAATATCGTTTACCTCTATATTTATTTTTTCTGTATTCATTGTGTTTGTTACATTAAACTCATGTACAAATGAAAAGGTGGCTCCCGATTATAATCAATTTCCGGAGGAGGTAGGGAAGATCATGTTTACAAAATGTGCTGTAACGGGTTGTCATAATAGTTTAAGTAAAGGTGCTGCAGGTGATCTGTCGCTGGAGAGTTGGGATAAGTTATTCGAAGGAGGTAGGAATGCCTTGTCGGTAATTCCTTACCGCAGTGATTATAGCACCATGATGTATTATGTGAATACATTTTCCGATCTGGGAGTTTCGTTAAATCCTACGATGCCATATAATCGTCCAAGTTTAAGCAGGGAAGAAGTACTTGTGCTGAAAAATTGGATCGATGCAGGTGCTCCCAATAGGGAAGGGTTTGTGAAATTTTCAGACAAACCCAATCGTAAAAAGTTTTATGTGACGAATCAAGGATGTGATGTCGTTACTGTTTTTGATCAGGAAACCCTGTTGCCTATGCGTTATGTTAATGTAGGTAATAGTGCGGGAATTGAATCGCCACACAATATTAAAGTGTCGCCTGATGGGCAGTATTGGTATGTGATAGGAACAGGAGGAAATTCCATTCAAAAATTTCGCACATCAGATGATTCGTATGTGGGCGAAGCCATTCTTGGTTTGAGAAACTGGAATACAATGACGATCACTCCGGATGGTCAGAAAGCATTTGTGATCGACTGGAGTTTTAATGGCGATATTGCTGAAGTGAATTTGCAAACATTATCGGTAACGCATAATCTTGGATATAACAATCCGCATGGTTCTACTTTGAATTCTTCAGCAGATACGTTGTATGTTACTCTGCAAAACTCAAGTGAGATCCTAAAGATTTTTGTAAATGATTTTAGTATAGATCAAATAGTGAATTTATTTTCTACGCCTCCACCTTTATCATTATTGCCGCATGAAGTTGTTTTTTCTCCTGATGGCAATAAATATTTTGTGACATGTCAGGGAACAAAGGAATTGAGAATATTTGATACAGCTAATGATCAATTATTGGCTACAATTCCGGTTGGCGGTTTGCCTTCAGAGATGGTGGTATCAAGTGCGTATAATTATTTGTTTGTTACATGCCCCGAGGATACTGTTAATTTTCCCGGGAAGAGAGGCTCTGTTGCGGTGATCGACTATAGTACCAATTCCTTTGTTAAAAATATATACACCGGTCATCAGCCGCATGGAATAGGAATTGATGAAGACAAAGGTTTGGTGTTTGTTGCCAATAGAAATGCTTCGAGCGATGGGCCGGCACCACATCATTTAGGTGAATGTGGAGGCAGAAATGGAAATGTATCTTTTATAAAATTGAATACATTGGATATGTTGAGTAATGAAAATGGTTCGATCAAAAAAGTGGAAGTATCGGTTGATCCATATGCAATTGGTGTGAGGTATTGATGGATTCAAATACTCATGATCATACTGCAATCGTTTTATTTGATGGTGTTTGCAATTTTTGCAACTCCTCCGTTAACTTTATAATCCGTCACGATAAAAAAGCACATTTCAAATTTGCTTCTCTTCAATCTGAGATTGGAAAAGCATTGTGTGAAAAGTTTGAGATCGATGTGCAAAGAATTGATAGTATCATTCTGATAGAGAATGATCAATTCAATATTAAATCTTCAGCCATCCTAAGGATTACAAAGAAATTAAATGGAGGATATCCTTTGTTGTTCGGATTTATAATTATTCCCAGGTTTGTGAGAGATGTCGTGTATGATCTGATAGCGCGTAACAGATATAAATGGTTTGGTAAGAAAGAAAGTTGTATGATCCCTACACCAGACGTAAAAGAGCGATTTATTTCTTGAACTTAAGTTTTAGCACTTTCTTTTCATAATCGATCACCGCATTGTATTTCAATAAAATGTCACTTCCTAAAACGCCATCTACCGGTTTTAATCCAATTTGTTCATAGGATTGATTAACATGTGACAGATCAAGTAAAATGGTTTTATATTCCTTCATTTCCAGATCCCCGATCTTGATCTTTTTGATGGTTGCCAATTGACTTTTCATCGTATTCGTCCCCAATCCGCTTGAAAGCCGGTCATGTGTATCGAATGTTTTTTGATCAACAAATTTTTTGATACGCGTTGTGTCAAAAACAGTTTTTGAAGCACCTGTATCAATGATCATGGACGATGAACGATTGTTGATCTTTAATTTTATCATTAAGTGAAATCCTTCACCATCAATATTCAAGATCTTAAATGGAATAGTTGTGATCATGCTAGAGATATTAAAAAAGGCGACCATTTGGTCGCCTTTTTAATTTTTTATAAAACGATTAAGCGCTGATAGTAGTTAATACATTGTTCATGTTACGAACTGCGTCAGCTGATTTTGCAAATGCTGCTTTTTCTTCATCGTTTAGTTTAACATCAACGATTTTTTCCCAACCATTTTTGCCAATGATCACAGGAACTCCTAAGCAAATATCTTTTTGTCCGTATTCACCATCCAAGTAAACGCAGCATGGGAATAATTTTTTCTGATCGTTTAAGATGCTATCAACCAATGCAGCAACAGCAGCGCCTGGAGCATACCATGCAGATGTGCCTAACATACCAGTCAATGTTGCACCACCAACCATAGTATCAGCAGCTACTTTTTTCAAGCTGTCAGCATCCATAAATTGAGAAACTGGAGCCCCTTTGTAAGAAGCCAAACGAGTTAATGGGATCATGGTAGTATCACCATGTCCGCCAATTACCATGCCTTCAATATCGTTTGCCGAAGCATCCAACGCTAATGATAAATAGCATTTGAAACGGGCACTGTCAAGGATGCCACCCATTCCGATCACTCTGTTCTTAGGTAATTTGCTTTCTTTTAATGCTAAGTAAGTCATTGTGTCCATTGGGTTAGACACAACTACAACGATCGCATTAGGAGAGTGTTTTAATAAATTCTCAGTAACCGTTTTAACGATACCGGCATTGATGCCGATCAATTCTTCACGGGTCATTCCCGGTTTACGGGGAATACCGCTAGTGATAACAACAACATCACTGTTCGCTGTTTTAGAATAGTCGTTTGTGCTGCCTTTGATACGGGTTTCGAAACCATTCAAAGTTGCAGTTTGCATCATGTCCAATGCTTTCCCTTCCGCAAAATTTTCACGGATATCAAGTAATACTACTTCTGATGCAATTCTACGGAATGCTAATACGTCAGCTGTTGTAGCCCCTACATTTCCAGCTCCTACTACGGTTACTTTCATTTTATTATGATTTAAGTTAGTTTTTGTGATTTTGAGAGTGCTAAATTAGAAAAGAAATGTATATTTATATGCTAAATTTTGAACACTTTTTCGACTTTTTAACAATTTAAGCTATTGTTGGTGCAACTTATATATTGATAATTGCATCAGACCTATGGTCTGATTGATAACATAGATTTTTATGAAAAAAATACTCCTAGCCTATTTGATTTTATTTTTAGCAGGAAACCTTGCTTATTCTCAAGGTGTTTCATGTCCTACAGCCGATCCGTTTTGTACGGGGACAACCTATAATTTTCCAAATAATACAGGGGTGGCAGATGCAGGGACATTTGATTGCTTATTTACAACACCTAATCCTGCATGGTATTATTTGCAAATTGCTACTACGGGACCAATCACGATTAACATAGAACAAACTGACCTGGGTGGAAATGGAATTGATGTTGATTTCGCTTGCTGGGGTCCATTTACTAGTACAGCAGCAGCTTGTGCAGCCAATTTACAAGCGACCAGTGCCGTAGATTGTAGTTATTCTACCGCAGCTCAGGAAACATGTGTTATTCCCAATGCTGTAGCAGGAGAATGGTATATGCTACTTCTAACCAATTTTGCCGATGATCCGGGGACGATTGAGTTTTCTCAGACAGGCGGAACAGGTACAACAAACTGTAATATTCTTTGTAATATGACCGGATTAACGGCCACTCCAGGTGCTTGTGATCCGGCAACGAATACATATACTACAACGGGTACCATTACATATACTACTCCACCGACTTCCGGAACCTTAACAGTAACGAATACTTGCAGTGGAGCTACTCAAACATTTAATGCTCCTTTTAATCCTACTACAGTTAGTTATTCTTTGGCAGGCTTGCCAGCCAACGGAGCAGGGTGTTCGGTCACAGCTACTTTTTCAGCAGATCCGATGTGTACGCTTACACAGGCATTTACAGCTCCCCCATCGTGTGTTGTTAACTGTGCCATATCTGCGATCTCTGCTACACCAACAGCTTGTAATAGTGCAACCCAACAATATGATGTCAGCGGAAATGTAACATTTGTGAATGCTCCAGCTACAGGGACTTTAACCATTTCTAATTCATGCGGTGGTACACCGGTAGTTCTGAATGCTCCATTTACAAGTCCTGCTGCATACAGCTTTACTGGCTTGGCAGCTAATAGTGCAGCTTGTACGATCACAGCCAGTTTTTCGGCCAATGCAGCATGTACATTAACTCAAAACTATACTGCTCCGGCTCCATGTCCGAATACTTGTTCGATCACATCTCTTTCGGCTACGGCATCGGCTTGTGATCCGGCTACCAATAATTATTCTGTAACGGGTTCAGTTGGTTTTACCAATGCCCCTGCAACTGGAACATTAACAGTTTCAAGTTCTTGTGGTGGAACACCACAAGTATTTAATGCTCCGTTTATAAGTCCAATGGCATATGCATTGAATGGTCTTACTTCCGATGGATCGGCTTGTGTTGTAACAGCTGTCTTTTCTGCTGATCCGGCATGTACCTTGACTCAAAACTACACAGCTCCGGCTGCTTGTGTTCCTTGTCCTGTAACAGCAGGAAATGATGGTCCGCATTGTGAAGGTACCACATTAAATTTAACAGCAACCAATTTAGCAGGTGCAACTTATTCGTGGGTGGGGCCGAATGGATTTGTTTCTGCACTTCAAAATCCAACTATACCTGCAGCGACAGTTGCAGCTTCCGGAACTTATACAGTTACCATATCCATTACTACTCCATCTGCTTGTACAAGTACATCTACTACAACAGTTACGATCAATGCATTGCCGGTGGTTACTGTCAATTCTCCTACAACATGCGTTGGTGTTCCAACAACATTGAATGCAAATGGTGCGGCATCTTATGTGTGGTCAACAGGACAAACCACTGCAAGTATTTCGGTTCCTGGAACACCTACTTCATATACCGTAACAGGAACAACGAATGGTTGTACGGGAACAGCTGTTGCAACGGTTACCACATCAGCACCTCCTGTGGTAGATTTTACTTCTGATGTAACGTCAGGATGTAACCCGGTAACTGTTAATTTTACTGCCGATACAACTGGTAATGCGGGAGCTACCTATACATGGGATTTTGGTGATGGATCAGCCGGAACAGGTTCTAATCCTTCCCATACGTATGTGACAGATGGTTGTCAAAATGTTACACTTACTGTTAGTTTCGGAGCAGGATGTTCGAGTGATTCAACCATTGCTTGTATGATCACTGTTAATTCTCAGCCGGATGCGAATTTTACGATGACACCTCTAGATGCAGATATTGTAAATCCAACCATTTACTTTACAAATACATCTTCCTTCTCGAATACATGGATCTGGAATTTTGGTGATGGAACGGTGTCTGCGCTAGAAGATCCTTCGCATACTTATCCTGATATCGGAACTTATCCGGTTACCTTATATGCTATTAACAGTCCAAGTGGTTGTATTGATTCTGTAACTCAATATGTTGTTATTAATGATGTGATCACGATCTACATTCCAAACTCATTTACTCCTAATGGTGATAATTTAAATGATATTTTTTATGTCTATGCGCATGGAATAGATCCTAAAAATTATGAGTTAATGATATTTGACCGTTGGGGAATGAGGATATTTACTTCTACTGATCAAAAAGAAGGCTGGAATGGTGCCGTAAATAATGTGGGGGATGTTTGTCAGCAAGATGTGTATGTTTACCGTCTTAATTATAAGGATGTTAAGGGTAAAAAGAAGAAGATCATAGGCCATGTGACCATTGTTAAGTAAAATTTATTAACAGGTGCAACCCAAAGTCGTTTTTTTGCACCATATTTATATAAAAATTAGATAAAAAATTGAAAATGGATAAGATGAGACTA
This sequence comes from Bacteroidia bacterium, assembly GCA_016786925.1. Lineage (GTDB taxonomy): Bacteria > Bacteroidota > Bacteroidia > 2-12-FULL-35-15 > 2-12-FULL-35-15 > 2-12-FULL-35-15. The sequence goes on along the minus strand of JAEUTU010000095.1, from coordinate 1,580 downwards.
TTGTTGAGCTCTTTAGCATTGCTATTGAGTAGTTTTTTATTTGCTCAAGATCCGGTGAGTAAAGAGCATTTTATAATTCATAAAAATACTTCTGATATTGATGTAGAAAAATATGCAGCAGCAGCAAATAGTGGTTTTATCAATTTGGACGCGTATCGTTTTTATGATCAGCGTAGAGTAATAAATTTTACAGGGACAGACGCTACTATTGAATTATATTCTGCAAAAGAGATGTTGGAAAAATATGGCAAAAAAGTATCCCGCTATACAATCATGCCTGGCCAGAATTATCCTGATATAACGCTCTCTTTGACATTGGATGGAAAGAGCTTTAAACCACAGTTGAAATAAGATACTCATTCATATAACATACTCCCCAAATGAACAAGAAATTACTCCTTTTTATTTTTATACTGCTTTCTGTATTTTTTGAGCGCGTTACAGCTCAAAATATAACGATGTCAAATGGAGCTTCCACCACTTATGCTTGTACCGGTGGAACATTTTATGATCCGGGTGGAACGGGAAATTATGCTAATAGTTTGACAAACACTCAAACGATATGTGCGCCTGCTGGTCAGTATTTAACATTCACGTTTACTTCATTCAATACAGAATCATGTTGTGATGATTTGGATATTTATAATGGTCCAAATACAGGATCACCTTTGATTGGAACCTTTGCTGGAACAAACACACCAGGAACAATTACAGTTAATCCCGGCCAATGTATCACTTTTTCTTTTACCTCTGATGGGTCAATAACTGCAGCGGGCTGGACAGCTACAATGTCTTGCTCTACAACACCACCACCACCACCACCACCTGTTCCGGGTGCGTGTTCAAGTGCTCAACCATTTTGTACTTCAACAGGTGTTACTTTCCCTGCAGCAACCAATACAACTGCACCAGCTGGTCCTAACTACGGCTGTTTGCTTTCTCAGCCAAACCCACAGTGGTATTATTTGAATATTGCTTCTGCAGGAAACATTCAGATCGGCTTGACAAATAGTTCAGTTGTTGATATTGACTTTGCTTTATGGGGACCATTTGCTACTCAAGCATCTATGTGTGGAGGTGTTACAGCTGCTCCAATTGATTGCAGTTTTTCTACAGCTGCTGTTGAACAGGTTGATATTACAGGCGCTACAGTGGGGCAGTGGTATATGCTTTTGATCACAAATTTCTCGAATGTGCCTACTAATATTACCGCTACAGCTCAAAATGCTCCGGGAACCGATGGGACAACAAATTGTAATATATTATGTAATATGACAGGCTTAACAGCCACTCCGGGTGCTTGTGTTCCAGCAACCAATACTTATTCAGTTACAGGGTCAATTACAGTTCAATATCCACCAACCTCCGGAACTTTAACAGTTTCTAGTAGTTGTGGTGGAAGTACTACAATTCCATCACCATGGGTAAGTCCGATAGCTTATACATTACCCGGTATTACAGCTAATGGCGGAGCATGTAGTATCACTGCTACTTTTAGTGCCGATCCAACTTGTTCGTTAACTACAGCTTATACATCTCCTGCTCCCTGCAATGGTTGTACACTTACTGCAGGAAATACA
>JAEUTU010000134.1 GCA_016786925.1 Bacteroidia bacterium | reverse complement strand
ATTATTTTACTTATCAGATACTTCAGAAAAGTGCCACCACAGGTCATCGTTGTTGAAGCACCTAAAATCCCGGCACATATAATTGCGCTTGAAAAAATTGAAAAACTTAAGAGTGAAAAATTATGGCAGGAAGGAAAGCTGAAGTTATATCATAGTGAATTAACAGATATTTTGCGTGAGTATATTGAAAACAGATTTAAGATCCCTGCCATGGAACAAACAACAGACGAGATCTTGTTCGGTTTCAGAAATGTGGCCATTGATAATGAAAGCATGAGCAAATTAAAACAAGTGTTATTATTGGCTGATCTCGTGAAGTTTGCAAAAGAGCATCCATTGCCAAATGAGAATGAATTGAGTATGAGTAATGCAGTTGATTTTATTAATGGAACTAAAAAAGAGGAAGAAATAAAAAAGTAAAAGATGTTGGATTATTTTTCAGATATCACTTTTGCTAACAAGGAATTGTTGTGGTTATTACTGCTCATTCCTTGCATTCTTGTTTGGTATATCTGGAGAAGTAAAACCTATCATGCAGAGATGCAGATCTCCTCATTTCAAAATTTTGAAGGCTTAAAAACATCTTTAAAACAGTACTTCAGACATATACAGATCGTTCTTCGTTTATTGGCATTGTCTTTATTGATAGTGGTTTTGGCTCGTCCTCAATCACGTTCCAGCTGGAAGGATGTAAAAACAGAAGGAATAGACATTGTAATGGCATTGGATATCTCTGGAAGTATGTTGGCCAGAGATTTTAAACCCGATCGTTTGGAAGCAGCAAAAGAAGTGGCTCAGGATTTTATCGATAGCCGTCCGAATGACCGTATTGGTTTGGTTATATTCAGTGGTGAAAGTTTTACGCAATGCCCACTTACGAGTGATCATGCTGTAATAAAAAATTTATTCTCTGGTATTCATACCGGAATGGTTGCTGATGGTACTGCCATTGGAAATGGTTTAGCAACGGCTGTTACACGTGTAAAAGATAGTAAAGCCAAGAGTAAGGTGGTGATATTATTAACTGATGGGGTGAATAATCAAGGACAAGTAGCTCCTCTTACTGCGGCAGAAATAGCGGAAGCATTTGGTGTAAGGGTGTACACAATAGGTGTTGGTACCTTAGGTAAGGCCTTATCTCCTGTAGCCATGTATCCTGACGGATCTTATGAGTATGGTTATGTGGATGTAAATATTGATGAAGCTTCATTGACACAAATAGCGGAAATGACGGGAGGGAAATATTTTAGAGCAACCGATAATGATAAGTTGAAAGATATTTATAAAGAGATCGATAGGATGGAGAAGACCATTTTTGAAGAGAAGAATTTTACGAATAAAGCAGAGCATTTTTTGCCATTTGCAATTGCTGCATCTGTATTATTATTGATAGAATTTTTATTAAGAACATTTGTTTTTAGAAGTATTCCTTGATAGATATGTTTCATTTAGAAAATAAATATATGCTGTATGCTTTTGTCATAATACCATTTTTGGTATTGGGCTATTGGTATATTGTTCGAAAGCGCAAAAAGGCACTTGCAGCTTTTGGTGAGCAGCGTATCATTGATATTCTATTGCCCGATGTCTCTGAAACAAAGCGCGCTTTTAAAGGGATTTTCTATGTGGTGGCGTTTTCGTTCCTGATATACGGAATGGCGAATCCGCAAGTGGGTACGAAGTTGGAAGAAGTGAAAAGAAAGGGAGCAGATCTGATGATCTGTCTGGATGTATCGAATAGTATGAAGGCCGAGGATCTTCAGCCAAATCGTTTAGAAAGGGCGAAGCAATCATTATCGAAGTTGATCGATGGATTGGAAGGCGATCGTATCGGGATCATTGTTTTTGGTGGACAAGCCTATGTTCAGTTGCCTATCACAACCGACTATGCAGCAGCTAAACTATTTTTAGAAAGTATCAATACTGATATGGTCCCTACTCAAGGAACGGCCATCGGAAAAGCGATCGATCTTGCACTAGAATCATTTGGGAAAGATGAAGGAAAAAACAAAGCGATAGTGATCATTACCGATGGAGAGAATCATGAAGATGATGCTATTCGTGCAGCTGAAGCTGCAGCAGAAAAGGGAATAAGTATCCATACAATCGGTATGGGGTCAGAGAATGGTGCTCCAATTCCTGTCTATAAAAATGGTATTCAGGATGGCTTCCGAAAGGATAAAGAAGGCAATACTGTTGTTACAAAATTAAATGAACCAATGCTTCAGCAATTAGCTGCAACAGGAAGTGGAGTGTATGTGAGAGCAACTAATTCCGATGCAGGATTAAAAAATGTATTAGATGCAATTGATAAGCTGGAGAAAAAGCAATTTGAAAGTAAAATGTATAGCGATTATGAAGATAGGTTTCAATGGTTTATAGCGATTGCATTTGTTTTGCTTTTGATCGAAACTTTGCTGACAGAAAGAAAAAGTAAACTGTATCAACGTTTGAATTTATTTGGTGATAAAGATGACAAGTAGAGTGAGCAAATATAATTTTGTTTTATTGGGAGCAATTGCATTGCTTTCGGTTCTGTTGATGCCTTTTTCATTGTGGGCGCAAAAGGAGAAGAAGCATATTTATGAGGGCAATACGTTTTATGGTAATAAAAATTATACCGAAGCAGAAAAACAATATTCAACGGCTCTGACTAAAAATAAGGATTCCTACAAAGCTGCTTTTAACCTTGGAGATGCGTATTATCAACAAGGAAAATATGAAGAGGCTGCCGGGCAGTTTCAGGCATTAACGCATAAAGCTACTTCAAAAGATACATTGGCAAAGGCCTATCACAATTTGGGGAATTCATTTTTGAAGGCGAAAAAATATCAGGAGGCTGTCGATGCCTACAAACAAGCGTTAAAGAATGATTCCAAGGATGAGGATACTCGATACAACCTGGCCTATGCTCAGCAATATTTGAAGCAGCAGCAAAATCAGCAAAAGAAGAACGATCAAAATAAGGATAAGGAAAAGGACGAGAAGAATAAAGACGATAAAGAGAACAAGGATAAAAAAGATAAGAAGGAAGACAAGAAAGAGGACGATAAAAAGAAAGATCAGGAGAAAAAAGATCAAAAAAGCGACCAGCAGAAAAATCAAATATTAAAGGAAGATGCAGAGCGTTTGTTAGAAGCATTGCAGAACGATGAACGTAAACTGCAAGAGAAGAAAAAGGCTAAAAAAGTAAAAGGTTCTAGAGTAGAAGTCGAAAAAGATTGGTAAAGCAAATGAAAAAGATCAAGATCCTAATTGTTTTATTGCTTTCAGCTATTACTTCTGTAATGGCTCAGAAGTTTGTTGCACAAGCCAGCAAGACAACTGTAGCTGTTGGTGAAGCATTTCAAATTTCCTATACTTTAAACACAAGTGGTTCCAACTTTAAGGTCCCAGCCTTAAAAGATTTTGATGTGTATTCGGGGCCGAATCAAAGCACAAGCATGTCTTTTGTAAATGGTGCTATGAGTCAGTCGGTAACACTTTCCTATGTCATTGCTGCTAAAAAAGAAGGAAAAATAACCATCGGACCGGCAACCGTAAATGTTGAAGGGAAAACGATCCAATCAAATTCGTTGACCTTTGATGTTGTAAAAGGGAATAATTATCCCAACACCTCTAATCAAGGAAATTCAAATAATACTGCTCCATCAGAAAATGTTTCCGATAATTTGTTCATACGGGCTACTGTAAATAAAACAAATGCTGTGGTTGGAGAGCAAATATCTGTTGTTTATAAAGTCTATACCCGCTATCAGTTAAGAGGTTTTCAGGATATTAAATTCCCTGATTTTAATGGATTCTATTCAATGGATGTTCCAATGAACAATCAGCAGGTGCAGGTAACAAATGAGAATTTGGATGGAGTGAATTACCAGGTAGCTGAATTAAAACATTCATTTATATTTCCTCAGCGGACAGGGAAGATCGAGATCCCTCCAATGGAGGCGGAGTTGGTGGTGAGAAAGAAATCGAATCGCCAGCCACGTGATATTTTTGAGCAGTTTTTTGGTGGAGGTTATGAAGATGCCGTTTATTCTGTTAAAAGTAAAGCTGTACAAATAGATGTTCAGGCCTTGCCGGAGGCCAACAAGCCGAAAGGTTTTAATGGTGCTGTTGGCGATTTTTCATATAAAGTTCAGTTGAGTAAGGAAAAAGTAAAAGCCAATGAGGCAGTTAATTTAAAGATAACGTTAACAGGAAAAGGTAACATTAAGCTTGTGGATGCTCCGGAGCTATCATTTCCGGAAGATTTCGAGGTGTATGACCCAAAGGAGAATGAAAACATTGTTGTAAATGGAGCAGGAGTGGGTGGTTCAAAAACGTTTGATTATGTTTTGATTCCCCGTTATGAAGGCGATTACAAGATCGATCAGATCCAATTCACCTATTTTAATGCAGATAAAAAAGAGTATGTAACTATTCCATCTCCCGAGTTGTTGATACATGTGGAAAAAGGAGATGCGTCAGCAGCCAAGGCCAGTGTGTTTAATCCTGCTGATAAGAATGAAGTTAAAATTTTGGGTGAAGATATTAAGTACATCAAAATAAATAATTCAGAATTTAAGCCATTAGAAACGCATTTTTTCGGTTCTGTACTATTTTATTTATGCTTGATAATTCCATTATTCCTATTTACAGGTGCCTTTTGGTATTATAAAAAGCAATTAGAGTTAAATAAGGATATAGTAGCTGTAAAAAGTAAGAAAGCCACGAAATTGGCTAAAAAGAAATTAGCTATTGCCGAAAAATATTTAAAATTAAATAATAAAGAGCAGTTCTATGCCGAAACATTGCAAGCGATTCAGGGCTATGTTTGCGATAAATTGAATATTGATCATGCTTCCTTGAATAAAGATCGAATACAAGACGAGTTAAAAAGAAGTGTATCCATGGCAAGCATAGTACAATTAATAGAATTGATCAATAGTTGTGAGTTTGCCAGATACGCTCCGGCAGCTGTTTCAGCCGATCTGCAGCAGGTTTATCAAAGTACAGTTGAACTAATAACAAAGATAGAAGATGAGATCCGCTAAATTATTTTTGATTGTTTTTTCAATTCTTTCAGGGAATGTATTTTCCTTGACGAACGATGAGATTTTTAAGGCTGGTAACGATGCTTATGCTAAAGGCGATTATGTAAAATCTATCGAGAGTTATGTTGCTATTCTTGAAACGGGGAACGTGTCCTTTGAATTATATTATAATTTGGGTAATGCCTATTTTAAAAACAACGATCTCGGAAAGGCAATTTTGAATTATGAGCGGGCTAAAAAAATAAAACCGGAAGACGAGGATTTGAAATATAATTTAAAATATGCGAACCTGCGAACCGAGGATAAGATTGACAAGGCGCCTGAAATGTTCTTAAGTCAATGGCAAAAGGGAGTAGTGGATATAATGTCTGAAACAACGTGGAGTATTTTAACGATCATTCTTTTTATTCTGTTTTTGTTTCTTTTGTTTATGTTCCTTATTTCAGGTAAAAGAGCATTTAAACAGGTCGGATTTTTTGGTGCGACTATGATATTGGTCTTAATGTTATTTTCTTTTTACTTTTCCAAACTTAATTACACATTATCGACTCAACAGTCACAAGCGATCATTGTATCCCCTTCAGTTCCTGTTTTATCTGCTCCCTCAGAAAAAGCCTCTAAATTATTTCAGTTGCACGAAGGCACGAAGGTGGATGTTCTTCAACAGCAAGAAAATGAGTGGGTGGAGATAAAAATTGCAAATGGGAATACCGGTTGGTTAAAGTTCTCCACAATTGAAAAGATTTGATCTTTTCATCCCTGTATATGACCTGTTTGTCGCATAGGTTTTAAGTTCGTCTGATTTTTTGCTAAAAGTGAACAATT
>JAEUTU010000117.1 GCA_016786925.1 Bacteroidia bacterium | reverse complement strand
ACCATCAGATTTTAATACACGCTTTATTTCTTCAAGTGAATTTTTCTTTTGTTCACTATCTAAATGATGAAAAACTAAGCTTGTAATAACTCTATCAAAAGTTTTATCAGGATAAGGAAGTATTAAGCCATCATATTTAGTCAACTTAATTTTAGCATCCTGTTCATCAATTTTTTCTTTTGCAATACCAAGTATTTTTTCGTCAACATCAACTCCCTCAATATAGCAATCAGGCTGCTGTTTACTCAAGAGTAGTGAGAGAGTAGCTGTTCCTACACCAAAATCCAATACTTTGTGGTTAGTTACAATATTTGCTTGCTTAATTAGTTCAGACTTAAACTTTAACTCAGGCATAGTAAAAGCTACTACTGGATTGTAAATTTTAGTCAGCCAACTATATCTTAATGCAGGTATAAACTCCTTCTTTTCCATTATTATACAGTTTTAGATAAATAAATACTATGACCAAATAATTTCATTCCATGATAAATTGTTATCTGCAATACATTGCTTTTTTTTAGTATTGCAACTGTAAGCTACTCCATTTTTTAAACCAAAATCAATCATTATAGTACAAATTAGTTCAACCAATTTTATTAAACCACAGAATTACCGCCAACAAACTATGAAAAAAGTAATTTCACAATCACTAACAAAACGGTAACCTGTGGTTATTTCTCTATTTTCTATCATACTGGCAACATCCCGGTAATTCACCGTATGCCTTGTCATCACCTTTATATTTTTCATTATCATATCCAACAGAAGCTATGTTTTTTTGGATTTGGTCAAGGCTAATTTTTTTATCATCATATGAAACTGTGATGATTTTCGAATCAACGTTCCAGTCAGCTTTTGTAATTCCATCAACTTTAAGTGAACCTTCAATTGTTTCTTTGCACATTTCGCAATTCCCCCAAACTTTGAAAGTTGAAGTTGTTATACCGTCTACTACCTGAGTAGCAGTTTCGGTATTCTCAGTTTCTACTTTATTATTAGAACATGATGTAAGCACTACAAGCAAAAAGCTTGCTGCTAATATTGTTTTTAGTTTCATTGGATTATTATTTTTTTGTTAATACTTGATTTATTGTTTCTACTAATTTTGACGAAATAAGTTCCTCTTGCCCAAGTCATCGTATTTACGGTTATACTATTTGAAAATGATGTGCAGAAAATTTGTTTTCCCATTATGTCGTAAACACATATTTCTGCGGCATCTACATTGTTTTTCAATTCCATTGTAAACGATTCAATTGTTGGATTGGGGTAAATAAGAACGTCTTCTTGATTTATACTTTGTTCATTAATGCCAATTACCGATCCGCTGAATTGCAAGTTGTCTAAGTATATATAACTCCATTCTTTCGGACTACTTGAACTTGATGACAAAACTATCAATGCGCTATCGGGAGCATCTCCGCTTTGATAATTCAAGTATGTACTACCGACAAACCATGAGTGCGCCATTGCATTATAATAACTTGCGCCATAAGCAATAGTATCACGCAATAGAGTTGTAGTATCCCATCTCGTTAATAAAACTTTCACACTCGATGAATCCGTTGGATCATAGGGCATGTATTGGATATTATAATTTAAACTTTGAGGCCTGTTTGTAAAGGGATAACCGGATATTGGTTTATATGTGCTTGTATCTAATTTTCCGGAAACTGCAATTCCCGGAACAACTCCTCGCCCAGGAACAGTTTTAGACATTAGAATTAGGTAACTGCTACCGGGATTTCCCGGAGTTCCTTGCGAACACGTAAATATTCCACTTGAAAAAGTTATTTGATTTAAGTTATCCCAATTCGCAGGAGTTGAATATCCACTCATGGTATTCCATGTTTCAAAGCTGTTGTTAGGAATTTGCCCAACAACAGCCTTGATTTTCAACATCAATATACAAATCAAATAAAATCTCATTATTCTACGATTATTTTTTTAAATGCTCTGCTTCCTTCTTGTTGAATTTCTATTACATATAAACCGCTTGCCCATTGCCCAATATCAATTACCGTATTTGTATCTTTAGTACCAGTTTGATAAATCAGTTTTCCAATGTTGTTATAAACTTTTACTTCAACAGGTTTCGGGTTGGATAATTGTTCAATATTTAAGAATAAAATTTCTTTTGCGGGATTCGGATAAATTTTGATACTTAAGTCATTCAATGCGATTTCGCTTACACTCGTCAGGTTTGGTTTAACAATAAACTGTCCCATCATACCATCATCTTCATGCATTAAAATATGGCAATGGTACATAAATGGAATAATTGTATCTGCAAAGTCTTCGAATTTTGTAATAAACATTACAGAATCGCCCGGAGGAACAAGTACCACGTCTTTTCTACCTAATTCTTCAGCAGGTGGAGTAGTTCCACTTCTGTCAAATAAGTAAAACTGCACATCGTGAATATGAAATGGATGTGCAACCATTGTTTCGTTGACAAGCTTCCATATTTCAATATTATTCAAAGGGATTTCATAGTCAATGCGCATCATATTAAAAGTGCTATCATTAAAATAAAATGGCCCATCCATCACCATCATGCTATCAGCAGTAAAACGAATAGTTCTTGTAATGTTAGCCGATCCTGTAGGATAAGGATTGTTTGTTGTCAGAGTTGCCGGGATCGTAGTAACAGGACTTGCCGTTTGTGGAACAACATTAATTTGCATGATATTGAAATCAACTCCATTCAAAGGACTATCCATTGGTGGGCCACTTGGCATTGGCATAGTTGGGCCACCTTGTATTCCCATTGCCAATTCAGATGCGTAACTCATCAGATGAATGGTTTGTCCGTTCATTCCTGTTAAATCAAGCAAAATTTCTGCTCGCTCTCCGGGAGCTAAACGTAAACGAGTAGTGTTAACCGGAGCATTTAATAATCCGCCATCACTTGCAATAATTTTGAATTGCATATTCGCAGTAAATCCAAAATTAAAAGCACGCTCGCCCGATGCATTTAATATACGCATACGAACTACTTGTGCAGGACAATTTGCGTAAACAGTATAGCCATAATTTGCTCTTGCCCCATTTATCAAAATAGTCGAATCTTGCATGCCAAGAGGCATTGCCTGATTGGCCGAATCATATTGCTGACATTGAATTACTAAAGGAAAATCATCCACTCCATATTTCCTTGGTAAGTTTAATGCCGCTTCAATAGGATCTCTCACAATTATTAATCCAGCAGCACCTTTAATCGCTTGCTCTGCCGTTTTCATGTGCAAATGCGGGTGGTACCAGTACGTTGCAGCATTATCCATCACCGTAAATGTTGGATTCCAACTTGCACTTGGTAGAATTGGTGTATGTGGCCCACCATCCCATTTAGAGGGTAGGTGAATACCATGCCAATGTACTGTGGTTGTGTCGCCAATCTGATTATTGACAGTAATATTTACGTTTGTTCCTTTATTAAATATTAATGTTGGGCCAAGATAATTGAAGGAATTAAAAGCATAAGTATGCGATTTATTTCCGGGAAAGAATTGCACACTATCTTTGTGCATATTCAATGTATAGTTCGGCCCTATCAACGTATCGGGGATTACAAGCTGAGTTGTTTGGGCTACAGCATTTAAGCAGAGCAATCCAAAACAGATGTTAAATAGGTTCTTCATGATCTTAGTTTTATTCAATTACTAATTTTCTTGTTTCAATCGATTTTTCACCTTTTATTTTTACAAAGTAGGTTCCTTTGGCAATACCTGAAATATTCATGGATTGAGTTGTTTCGCCTTGAATTTTTCCAAAGTTTGTTGAACGAATTAACTTACCATTGATGTCGGTAATTTCAATACTTACTTGCTGAGCTGTTTTAATATTGAATTTAAAATTTACGTTCTCAGAAGATGGATTTGGATAAACAACCATGTCTGTTACAAATGACTCGTGGTTTTCTATACCTGTAACCATTCCTGAAAATGCAAGATTATCCACCCATAAGTAATCATTGTTTGTAGGTGCACTTCCACTTGCTTTCATTACAATAATACAGGTGTCAGGATTATTACCATCAACATATGTCAAAGGAATAGAAAAATTTGCCCAGCTCATTGCCATACCCGATAATGTAACACTTCCGGATGCAACTGGCATACGCATATTCATTCCTGTATCCCAACGTGTAAGGGTAACTTGAATAGAACCTTGACTACTTCCATAGATCATATGTTGCCATTTCCCAGTTAAACTTGCTGGGCGCATAGCATATGCAAATCCCGATTTCGGGGTCATGGTCATTGAATCCAATACCCCACTTACTGCGATACCATTCACTACACCAAACCCTGATACAGTTTTAGACGTTAGCTTTAAATAAGATGCTCCCGGACTTCCCGGAGTTCCTTTTGTAGCAGTATAAACGCTTGCAATTGCAGTTGTGTTATTCATTGTTCCCCATCCATCAGGATTAGAATAGGCTCCTACAGTTGTCCAGTTTTCAAAACCTGAATTTGGAATTTGTGCTAAGGCAGATGATGCTACAAACATGGCAGCAAAAATTGATTGAATTGTTTTTTTCATTTTATGTGGTTTTAGATTAATAAAAATTGAGTACAGTATAGTACAAACGGAAACACCCGTGTCATATACTATGACCGGGAATATAAGAGCTAAAGAAAAATCAAATTATTAGTACCCTGTGTTGCAGGTACAATGGATTGTCGTATAAGACGGGTGGCGCATGATAACTTTCGATAATGCGGCTATGTGTATTGTATATAAAATTATACGTGAAATAAGGAATCACAAATTCTGCTGATTGAGCTTTAAAAGTGATTACCTTTAGAGAGGTATTGGAGTTGTGTTTATCTTTTACTTTTAAATAAGTTTCTTTATCATCACAACAGTCCTTTTTTTTCATAGAAGAACCACAGCAGCCATCATCGTCAGTCGGCTCGAATAATGAAATGTGCTTTAACTTTCCACCACAATAATGCAACTGAACATTCACTCCACAAGCTAAAGTGGTGTAAACAAAAAGTAGTGTAAAGATTAAAAAACGCTTCATTAGTATGACGAAAGTACAAAATTCAATCGAGATAAAAAAATGACTATTCTCAGGGAACTATAATTAAGTTATTATATGTCAATTTATTACACAAAGTACTCTATTTCAATCGGGCAAAGAGAAGATATACCCGTTCTGCCCTTTCTGTTTAGTCCCGATAATCCTTCCGTATTTGATAGCTTTAGTTAAGTGAGCTGACAAACCTTTTTGGTGATCAGTAAGCACCCGGAACTTAATATCGTTTCGTTTTAAAACTTCAATAATTTCAGAAGATCTTAAAGGCCTTCCGGCTTCTTTTAACACATAAACGATCTTATCAATCCAAGTAGCATTTAAGTTATAGGAGTTACCAAGTTTCAAATCAGCAATGCGTTTGTAGTGCTCTGCTTCAACTTGGTATAATGACATCTCTTTAATGAGTTCTTCAATGCGTTTCTTGTATTGTTTTAAATCTTCTTTATGGTTTTTATCTGCTTCACGCTTTGAATTATAAAAATCCGTGAGCTTATCCATCAATTCCTTATCACGCTCTTGCAATTCCATTACTTTTTTAATTAATTCAGATTTGCTGAGTTGTTCCAACACCACTTGGTTTAAATAATTCATCAATAATTCCTTCATTTCACTATCAAATTTGCTGTTATTTTAATCAAAAACACACTTTAACTAATGCAAACACAACCACTCCACAATACGTTCTCATAGAGTTCTTTATTTCGGTTAACAGAGTTCTTATGTTTGTCTTATAGTGTTCTTTATTCGTTCTTATACTGTTCTTAATACAAATGTAGTCATCCCCAATTAATCCCGCAATAGTTCCTGTCCATTTTTTATCCCCCCATGGTCATTTCTTTACTTTTATTTACCTATTATATTGATAATCAATATAAAAGTTTAACTGCCTGATTTTAGCAATTTTAGCTTTTATGGCCAATTATTTACGATTTTTGACTTGGAAATTAGGTTTTAATTATCTTACATTTGTGTATAATAAAGTACGATAATAGTTTAACTAAAAAAGAAGGAGGAAAAAGATGTTTTCATTAAAATTAGATGAGTTTGTAGATACACGAAGCTTTGATAAGCTGGCCGAGCTGTATGAGGTAATTAATGAAGAACGCTTAAGTGCAAAAGACACAGGTATTAATTATAGAGTAATTAATCACTGGGATGAAAAAGGCATTATACGTTTTGGAAGAGAAAATAAAGAACACAATCGTAAGTTCAGCTTTACCGATTTTATTTGGATCAAAGTAGTAGATGAACTGCGCTCGTTTGGAGTGAGTATTGAATCTATTAAAAAAATCGCTGATGATATTTTTGAGAATGTTCCCATGAAAGAACTCTACGATAACATGGCAAAGAACATTAACGCTTTGGATAATTACGAAGGAGAAGATAAAGCCGAATTTATTGAGTTCTTAAAATCCGGTGGCTATAATAATGAAGACTTTAATTTAGAAGGATTCAATTTTCATTTTCTGCACATCTTAATAGCGGAAGCAATTGCTACAAGAGAGTCGGTATCAATTATTCTTTTTAAAGATGGTGAGTGGATTCCGTTTTTAAAATCCAACGAACATTTGTATCCAAAAGAAATCTTGCACAAAATAGAGTTCAGTTCTCAAATCAGAATCAACATCACTAACATAGTGTATGCTTACATTTTAGAGGATTACTTAGTTGAGTATTTCAGTGGCTTGTTTTTATACACCAAGCAAGAGGCTAATTTATTGTACTATGTTATGGAAGGCTATTTTCAAAAAATTCATGTGTTCTTTAAATCTAAAAAAGAAGAGCCTGTTGAAATTGCAAAATCAAAATCGACACTTCAGGAAGTGATGCAAATCTTTTTAGAAAAAGAGTACAAGGATTTTATTCTGATAGATAATAAAGGAAAAGAAATACGCATTCGTCAGGATGAACCCACAACGATTATGGTAGAGAATAATCGCCCCGGAGCAAAACGTAAATACAAGTTCATTAAAGTTAAGGATCAGGAATAAGAAGGGGGGCTTATGTCGGAGAAGAAAGAGAAAGTATTAAGACGGATGACCATAGCGGAACTGAGGTCATACAAAGGCTTTGAAAAATACACAGATGAAGAAGCGCAGGCAACTATAAAATCATTGGAGAAATTATCCATGCTTTTTTATGAGTTGTACATGAAACAAAAACATAGTCAGTCAAAAACAAAACAATTGAAAGGAGGCAACCATGAAGGAGAAGAATTCTCTGAACAACGAGACGCTGCTTAAAAAATTTGCTAAAGGGAAAACCACCGAGGCAAAAGAAACAGGCGTTCAAAATTGTGTGATCTATACAAGGGTGAGTTCCAAAGAACAAATGGATACGAACCAAAGTTTAGAGTGGCAGAAAAAATACTGCGATGATTACGCAAGAAAAAACAGCCTTGTAATTAAAGGCTACTTTGGTGGAACGTATGAAAGTGCCAAGAGTGATGAGCGAAAAGAATTTAATCGCATGCTCAAGTTTGTAAAAGCGAGTAAAGAAAAAATATCCTACATCTTAGTATATAGCTTAGACCGCTTTAGTAGAACAGGAGATAGTGCTATTTATATAGCGGGTGAATTAAAGAAAGTGGGTATTAATATTATGGCTGTTACTCAGCCCATTGATACCAACTCTCATGCAGGAGCTTTACAACAAAATATTCAGTTCATCTTTAGTAAATACGATAATGATTTACGCAGACAAAAAACTATTGATGGAATGCGTGAAAAATTATTGAGAGGAGAATGGATTGGTAATGCACCCACAGGTTATGAATTTGTAAAAGGCGCACCCACGCAAACCATTATCATAAATGAAAAAGGAGAGCTAATTAAAGAAGCCTTTGAATACCGAGCTATTGGTATGACAATAGAACAAATCATTGAGCGATTAAAAGTAAGAGGACTAACAGTTCCCAAGCAAACGCTGGCTGAAATTTTTAAGAATCCGTTTTATTGCGGTAAGATGTCACACAACTTACTAAATGGAGAATTGGTAAAGGGTAAGCATCCTGCATTAATCAGCGAAGAATTATTTTTAAAAGCCAACGAATTAAAAACTACTGCCGGATTTAAGGTAAACAAAGCTAATGATAACCTACCATTGAAAGTATTTGTAAAAGATGCGGACACAGGTTATCCTTATACAGGGTATTTAGTAAAAAAGAAAGGGCTTTATTATTATAAGGTAAATAAGATTGGAATTGGGATAAACCGAAGCGTGAAAATCATGCATGATAAGTTCCAAGAATTCTTAAAGAAATACACGGTAGAAGGCCTCCACTCGGAGCCTTTAAAAGCCCATTTGCACTATGTGTGGGATTTCTGCACAGAAGCGAACACAGGCGAGAAAAAAGCCCTTTCCTTGCAAATCAATGCGATAGATGAAGAGTTCTTTACTTTAAGAAAGAACCATGCGATTGGCAAAGTGGCTTTTGATATTTACCAAGAATTTTCGGTGATTTTTGCCAAGCAAAAAGAAGACTTGGTAAAGGCTTACGAAAAGCTCGACCAAAAATTATCGAACCCTAAAGAATTGATTGATTTTACGAGTCGATTAGCCTGTAACCTCCCGTCAGCGTGGGCTTGTGGCGATTACTACCAAAAACAAACCTTTCAAAATACGCTGTTTCCGCAAGGAGTAGTCTATGACGTGAAAATAGAGCATTATCGAACCGAGGAAATAAATTCGGTCATCGAGTTAACTTCGCAATTATCAAATGATTCGGGGGAAATAAAAAAGCCGGTCTTCTCAAATTTTTCAGAGAAGACCGGCTTAGTACCCGGGGCGGGACTTGAACCCGCACTATCGCAATGATAACAGGATTTTAAGTCCTGCGTGTCTACCAATTCCACCACCTGGGCATCCTAAAAAAAATAAACCTTTTGGGAAGGTTTATCTCTCTTGGAGCGAAAGACGAGGCTCGAACTCGCGACCCCGACCTTGGCAAGGTCGTGCTCTACCAACTGAGCTACTTTCGCTTATGGGATTGCAAAAGTAAGTATTTTTTTAAATCTGCAAAACTTTTTTCAAAAAATCCTCGAAATTTTATTTCCCCCATTTTGGCTCTCCAATACACTTAGTATGTATATTTATAGAGAAATTAATGAAGTGTATGACTAAGATGAATAAAGTAATGGCAGGCTATCACATGCTTATGATCCTGTCGCAAGTAGATGGTGAATTCGATAAATCGGAAGGAAAAGTGATCGTAAAATACCTACAGGATGCTTTCCCCTACCGTTTTAACCTCGATCATGAGATGGAAATCCTAAGTGCTTTGCCAAAAGAGGACTATTTCCTGCATTTTAACAATGCCATGAACGATTTTTACGAGGATTCGCTGCCTCAAGAGCGTACCGACTTCTTGAATTTTGCCGTTAAAATGGTAAAAGCCGATAAAAAGATCACCGTTGAGGAAAATAAATACTTGAAAGAGTTATTTTTTGCCTGGGAATCGGAATACGAAGGAGCGTAGTAGGAATTAGAGAATTATTGAGTTGGAGAGTTGTTGAGTCTGAGGTTGGAAGATTATAGATTCAAGCAATCACATTTTTTACCGCAAAGAACATAAGTTTTATACAAAGTTTCACAAAGCATACCTTTAGTCGTAATAAAGGCGGACAGACCTAACGAAGAAAACATTTGGGTGACAGACACTTCAGTAGACATAGAAGCAAAAATTAAAACGACTCGACATGTAACGACAATCTTACTAGCGACTCCTATTTTGTTCCTAATATTGGCTCCATTAAATACTTTCTTCTGGGCATTATTTTGCATAACGCTTTTTCCAGCCTCCTTAGTTACTCTGACAATTCATTTCTTTTTAGGTAAAAAAAGACGACAAAACAAACTAAATACTAATGAGTGGGACAATGTAAAAATCTTTATTGGGGTAGCAGGGCTTGCGATCGGAATAATTTTGTGGGGACTTCTTTACTTGGTGACTCATTAATTAGGCTATACCGTGTGGCACTTAAAACCACAAACAGCAAACCTGCTTTCTTATAACTTATACTTACACCTTATACTCCAAACTAACTTCCTATCATTTTCTTGATCTCGTTCAGTTTCATCAAGGCTTCCACAGGAGTTAGAGTATTGATATCCGTCTTCTCCAGCTCATCCTTGATATTCTCCAATACAGGATCGTTCAACTGAAAAAAGCTTAATTGCATATTGTCTTGTGCAGGAGCTATAGCCGGCTGAAAATTTTTGACAGCTCGTTCGGAACTTTCAACTTTGAACGTTGAACTTTTCCCTCCTCTTTCACGCTGACTTTCCAATTCCGTTAATATCTGATTGGCTCTATCCAATACCTTTTTAGGCATACCCGCCATCTTCGCCACATGAATACCGAAACTGTGTTCGCTTCCTCCCGGCACCAGCTTACGCATGAACAACACTTTATTATTGATCTCTTTTACCGACACATTAAAATTCTTGATGCGCTTCATGGTCTGCGTCATCTCATTCAACTCATGATAATGTGTTGCAAACAATGTTTTGGCTTTTGCCGTAGGATGCTCATGAATAAATTCCGCTATGGCCCAGGCAATGGAAATACCATCATAGGTGCTTGTTCCTCTTCCGATCTCATCCAACAAGATCAAACTTCTATCGGAAAGATTATTCAAGATGCTGGCAGTTTCATTCATCTCCACCATGAAGGTTGATTCGCCCGATGAGATGTTATCGGATGCACCCACACGCGTAAATACTTTATCTACTATACCAATATTGGCATGCTTAGCAGGAACAAAACTTCCCATTTGTGCCATCAATACGATCAAAGCGGTTTGGCGTAATAATGCCGACTTACCACTCATGTTCGGACCGGTGATCATAATGATCTGTTGCGTTTCGTTATCGAGATACACATCATTCGCAATATACTCCTCTCCTACCGGCAATTGTTTTTCGATTACCGGATGGCGACCATCCTTAATATCCAACACTTTCGAATCTAAAATATGCGGACGTACATAATTATTTTTTTGTGCAATACCTGCAAACGATAATAAACAATCCAATCGTCCGATCAATGCTGCATTCAGCTGTATCACCGGAATATAATCCGTTAAGGCAATGATCACATCATTGAACAAACGGGCTTCCAACGCCATGATCTTTTCTTCGGCACCTAATATCTTTTCTTCGTATTGTTTTAATTCTTCAGTGATATATCGTTCGGCATTCGTAAGTGTTTGTTTTCGCATCCACTCAGCAGGCACTTTATCTTTATGCGTATTGGTCACTTCCAGATAATAGCCAAACACATTGTTAAAAGCTACTTTCAAAGAAGGAATACCCGTACGTTCACTTTCACGCTGTTGTATCTGCAATAAATAATCTTTACCGGAATAAGAAATTTTCCGAAGATCATCCAGCTCCGCATTCACCCCTTCTGCAATCACATTTCCTTTCGCTACCAAGTACGGAGGATCGGCTGTTAGTTCGCGTTCAATACGCTCTACTACCTGCTTGCAAGGATTCAACTGCTCTCCTATCTTTTTCAAAGAAACATTGTTGGATGCTTCGCAAGCTTTCTTGATGGGAGCAATAGCACTCAAGGCACGTTTTAACTGCACCACTTCTTTTGGTGAGATACGTGTAGTTGCTACTTTCGAAATGATACGTTCCAGATCACCGATCTGTTCTAATTGTTCATTCAACTGAAGGATCAATTCCTGATCGTTCAAAAAATGTTCTACCACATCCAAGCGCTCTTCAATAGGAGTTTTATCTTTCAGTGGCAAGGCTAGCCAACGTTTCAGCATACGCGATCCCATCGGAGAGATCGTATGATCGATAATATCGATGAGCGTGCGTGCATTATCATTGGCAGAACCAAATAATTCCAGATTGCGGATCGTAAAACGGTCCAGCCACACATATTTATCTTCTTCAATACGCGAAAGCGTACTGATGTGTTTTACTTTATCGTGTTGTGTATCGGCCAGGTAATGCAATGCTGCACCTGCCGCAATAATGCCTTGTTCCAGATTCTCTACACCAAAACCTTTTAAAGATTTTGTACCGAAATGTTTTAAGAGCGACTCTGTTCCAAACTCCAATGTAAAAGCCCAATCATCCAATCCGTAGTTGTAGAACTTATCGCCAAACACTTCAAAGAAGTGTTTCTTTTTGTTCTTTTGAAACAATACTTCTGTTGGACGGAAACTTTGTAATAATTTATCGATGTACTCCATACTTCCCTGTGCTACAAGGAATTCACCTGTTGATACATCCAGAAAAGAAACACCTGCTTCGGCAGCACCATTTTTAGGCGATGGAGCCGGATTGATATACACACTTGCTAAAAAGTTATTGGCTTTATGATCCAACACTTTATCATTGTAGGACACCCCCGGAGTGACCAATTCAGTAACACCACGCTTTACAATGGTCTTGGTCATTTTAGGATCTTCCAGCTGATCGCAAATAGCTACACGCTGTCCGGCACGTACCAGTTTAGGAAGATAAGAATCCAGAGAATGATGAGGAAAACCGGCCAACTCAATATACGAAGCATAACCGTTGGCACGCTTGGTAAGCACAATACCTAAAATATTGGCTGCTTTCACCGCATCCTGTCCGAATGTTTCGTAAAAATCGCCTACACGAAACAACAGCAAGGCATCCGGATATTTCGCCTTGATACTGTTGTATTGTTTCATCAATGGAGTTTCTGCTCCCTCTGCACTTGCTTTTTTACCAGCTGCTTTTTCCTTTGCCATCACGGTAAAAATACAAAACCTTAAAATAGTATAAATGCAAAGTTTTTAACAATTTTGAGCAAATTCGATTAGATTTGTAAACAAGAATGAACCAGCCAGGAAACAGCATTTATACCACATTCAGAACCAAATGGATAAGCGACATCCGTTTCTGGATACTGCTGTTCTTTGTGATCCGTTTGTATGGCATTACCGATGCGCCTATTGAGGTAGCACACAATTGGCGACAAACATTCACCAACCTTGTTGCACGAAGTTTTCTGGAAGTGGATCCCAACATTCTTTATCCCAAAGCACCTATTTATGGTAACAACAGCGGTGTGGTAGGAACCGAATTTCCCCTGCTCAACTACTTCATTTTTTTGATCGCTAAGTTAGCCGGCTATGCGCATTGGTATGGTCGACTGATCAACCTTATTGTTACTTCTATCGGATTGTATTATTTCTTCAAGATCGTTGAGCGTTATATCAATTACAAGATCGCCTTTAATGCCACCATGATCCTGATGTGCTCCATCTGGTTCATCTTTGCACGCAAATCCATGCCCGACACCTTTAGCATTTCCATTCTACTCATTGGTTTGTATTATGGACTCACTTATTTTAGAACAGGAGCTTTTTATCATATTTTCCTTTACCTGCTCTTTGCAAGTATTGGCATCCTCTGCAAGATCCCCGGACTTTATCTGTTAGGCATTTTTCTATTGCCTTTTATTGACAGCAACATTCCGGCACAACGAAAACTCATTTTCGGAATGGCATCGGTAGTGGTACTCGGATTGGTTTATTTCTGGTATTTTCAATGGGTACCTTACCTGGAGAGTATAGAAGGTAATCAATTGTATTTCCCCCGCAGCTTGCAGGATGGTTTTGTTGAAGTGATGGATCGTTTCGGACTTACACTGGAACGTTTCTATTTTAGCTCCTTCCAGAGCTTTGTTGCCTTCGCCTTCTTTTTGGCGGGACTCTATTTTATGATCCGTCATAAACAAAACCAGGCTTTGTTGGTTTATAGTGCATTAACATTTGTATTTGTTCTTTTCATTTTAAAGACCGGCTTTGTTTTTCCATTGCACAGCTATTACATTGTGCCTTACACACCTGTAATGGTGATCATAGCAGCATACGCACTGGAGCAGATCAAAAACAACCGCTACAGAACAATCGCATTGTTTGTATTGGTTGTTGAAGCATTGGCCAATCAGCAGGATGACTTGCGCTGGAAAGAAAGCGAAGCCTACAAATTGAAACTGGAAGAGATAGCCGAGCGGGTAACGAATGCTAATGAATTAATTGCGATCAACGGAGGGGAAAGTCCTCAACAAATTTACTTCACACACCGCAAGGGATGGCGATTGAGCAATGAGCAGGTGCTGGATAAAGAATTTATACAACAAATAGCAAAACAAGGCTGCAAATGCTTATTTTTGAATAAAAATGAGATTGATGTAAAGGCTGCAAATCTTGATCTTGTTCCTATATATGAAGATGCCCATTACATTGTTTATCAGTTATAATTAGATATGAGAAAGTTAAAGAACGAAGAATTAGGACGCAAAACGGTTGAAGAGTTCAAAGAAGCTCCAAAGACCCCTGTGATCATTGTTCTTGATAATGTTCGTAGTTTGAACAACGTTGGTTCTGTTTTCAGAACTGCCGATGCCTTTCTTATCGAAGCCGTATATCTATGCGGAATAACAGGAACACCTCCCAATAAAGAGATCCAGAAAACAGCTTTGGGTGCTACCGAAAGCATTGCCTGGAAATATTTTAAGAATACCATGGATGCTGTTGAAGAATTAAAACAGCAGGACTTTTTAGTATATGCCGTTGAGCAAGCTGAATCGGCTATTATGCTCAACAACTTTATGCCCAGCCGCAAACAAAAGATCGCGATCATTTTTGGAAATGAGGTAAAAGGTGTGGCGCAAGATGTAATTGATGCCAGCACTGATGTGATCGAAATTCCACAAGTAGGCACCAAACATTCTCTCAACATTGCCGTATCCGTTGGAATCGTGATGTGGGATCTGTATTTGAAAATAAAATAGATCTGAGATTTTAGACGTAAGATAGTAGACTTGCGTATTTTCACCTTTATCATTCTTGCTTGTTAAATAGTTATGATACATAATATCCTTGTACCTGATACCTAATACTTGCTACTTCCTACTTTTTCATATATTTGATAAAACCAAACCTTAACACTATGCAAGTAAATTTTTTAGTATTGCTGATAGCAGCGGTGGTACCTATGATCGTAGGATTTATCTGGTACAATCCGAAAACATTAGGAACAGCCTGGATGAAGGCAGCCGAAGTAAGTGAAGACAAAATGAAAGGCGCCAACATGGCAATGATCTTTGGCTTGAGCTTCGTATTTGCTTATTTACTGGCCATGGCCGAACAATTTATGGTGATCCATCAATACCATGTGTATTCTATCTTTCAAGGCGACCCAACCATGAGCGATCCGAATTCGGCTACATCATTAATGATAAATGATTTTATGGCGAAATATGGAAACAACTTCCGCACCTTTAAACATGGAGCTTTGCATGGAACAATTGCAGGACTATTTGTAGCCTTACCGATTATTGGCACCAATGCCCTGTTTGAACGCAAAAGCTTTAAATACATTTTTATTAATGCCGGCTACTGGACCATCACGCTAGCTTTAATGGGTGGTGTGATCTGTGCGTTTGCATAATTAAACTCAGTATCAAAACTAAACCGCCCCTTCCGAAAATTTCGGAAGGGGCGGTTTAGTTATAATATCATAAAATCATTAACAAGTGTAGTTATTTTGGGAAGCAAACCATCCAAAAAAGACGGATATTTACTAAAACTATCGATACTCCCATTTATAATAGATAAAATATGTGTTGGTGCCGCATCATAACCACTTGAATCAAACAAAATGACATTATCGAAATATTCAAAATGCTGATTCAAATAATTATATCCTAAATAAAAACGTTCCTCTACCTGATCATCTGGCACAAAGTGCCCCCCATTTTCAAAACGTATTTTGACCCTTTTTTTAGCTTCTGAAATTGAATCTAAACAAAAATAGATAAGGTCAATTTGAAAGCCACTCTCTTTAAATAATTTAGGCCAATGTATTGGTGTGGAGTTGAAATTTGTCTCATAACAGAAATCGACTCTATCCTTAATGGAATTAGCAATTGATTGTTCTAAGGTCTGAAACGCTTCATTATGCGACATTCGATCCCGTAGTTCAGAGTCTAACTTCGACCGATAAATTTCCATAAAACATTTATCGTAATCAAAAGGAATAATTCCCTGCGGTACCAATGATTTAGAAAATGTAGACTTCCCTGAACCATTGCAACCGGCTACTACTAACAAACGAGGTTTGTTATTCACTAAACAAAGGATTGTTTTTAGGCGTAGGCGTTAACTTCCCTGCTTTTTCTTTTTCTTCATACACCTTTACCTGTCTGTGAACTTCAGGCATTACAGCTTGCAATTTATCCAAGATGAATTCAATGTAAAGTTCTTTACTATTGATTGAGGATTTTATTTTATCTGTAGATTTCATTTTGTAAAAGCTATGTACAAATTTACGGAAAAACGTTCATTTTTACAAATAGCTCACAAAATCCATTTGATCAATCGCTTATTTTTTATAAAACTCATAAACATTCGGATAAACGATGATATAATAAAGTCCCGGTTTTAATGCTGTTGTATTGATCATTTTTCCTGAATCAAGTTTCCTTACTTCTTTTCCTGTGGCATCATTTATACAAAAAAACACTTCTTTATCAAATCGGATATAGCCATCCTCTCCACCAAATAAACGATGTTGATTGTCACCATTCCATAATTTTACTGATAATTCTTTTGATTCAATTCGAGCAGGACTCGTCATAACTATCCGGTATATATTGTTTCCTCTATTTAATGGCACAGTACAAGAATCTTTCACTACCATTAATTCAGAAGGAGGATGAATGTTCTCTGAACCAACTTTTTGTATATATGATACCTGATGTCCTGTTCTATTAATTGTGACCCATTCCCCTTCTACTTTTCTTTGAATCTCTAGATTCAGGGTTGGTGTCATGTATGTAACTTCCCATTTCAAATGCCCCAGGCTATCAAGACTACCATTATTTATTCCCTGCTGAGAAAAAACAAAAAAGCTTTGAAATAGAAGTAGTATGATTAATCTTAATTTCATTTTATAATACAAAACGGTGCCTATAATTTAAAATTGCAAGAAATAAAGTTTAGCCACTGGGGGAAAAATAAATTCTATCGTAATATCGTTACATTTCCTTTTAACTGAACTTCTTTCCCTTTTGAATCTACAGCATTTACAAAGTAGACAAATACCCCATTATCTAAAGCCTGATTCATATAAGTACCATTCCATCCTTGTCCACCATTCATGTTCTCCCCGGAATATGAATAGACTAGTTCTCCCCACCTATCATAAATATTTAATTCTACTTTTTGGGTATTCCCCAACACTCTCAAAACATCATTGTGTCCATCGCCATTAGGACTGAAAGCATTCGGAACAACTACTTCTGATTCACTTTCAACACAATCTAAACATACAACCGATATATCATCAATAAAATAGTAAGCAGTTAGGCTTATAGAATCTTTTATTTGAACATAAGGTGTATTTGCATTATTTCTAAAATTTCCGATTGTAATAAATCTTTCGCCACCTTGTGCTGTATATGTTTTTTTTACCTGCATCCAATTAATAGTATCAGAAAGCATTATTGTACTATCGCTTTCTACTTGTGGAGTAACAGGAATATTAAAACTATTTATATCGCTGTACAGTAGCGTGTCAGTTGACAAATAAATTCCGATTGTACTTATTGCTTGGTCAGATTTTTCAGCCAAGGAAAGAAAAAAACTAAATTCATACCTTTTTCCATGCAATAAACTATCAATAAGCATTACTTCCAAATATTCTCGTTGATCAATATTTACAATATTTACAAATCCACCAAACCCTGCAAAGGCATCTCCCCCAATTGCATATTGATAACCGACTGTATTAGAAGGAACCCCGCATCCCCCCGTATTACAGGTGTTTAAATAATCCGTACTTCCGTACAACACATTATTCCATACTTTGTTTGGTTGAAACCACGGTGGAGCAAAACTTAACTGCCCTCCGGTATAAGGGCAAGTGTCATACAACTCAAAACTTGGATTAGGCACAAGGTTTTGCTGAGCTTTTGTGCTGAAAAAACTGATCTGAATAAAAAACAATATGATTAATCTATTCTGCATTCTAACATCCAATCATTGTAGTAACACTAATATACGAAAAACGCCCCACAATTGCGGAGCGTTTTTTATCTTACATCTTTTATCTAACATCTAAAATCTACTTAAGCCTTCAAATAGCTCAGCAATTTTTCAACGCTGGCTTTTGCATCACCATACAACATTTCAGAATTTGGTTTGTAGAACAATGGATTGTCTTCTCCTGAATATCCAGCACTCATAGAACGCTTCATGATAATTACTTTCTCTGCTTTCCATGCTTCAATTACCGGCATTCCGTAAATTGAACTTGCAGGATCATCTTGCGCACTTGGGTTAACCACATCGTTCGCACCAATTACCATTACCACATCTGTATCCGGCATATCATCATTGATCTCGTCCATTTCCAATACAATATCATAAGGCACATTTGCTTCTGCTAACAATACATTCATGTGACCAGGCAAACGTCCTGCCACCGGGTGAATTGCAAAACGTACATTCTTACCTGCTTTACGTAAGGTTTGTACCATATCATAAATCGGGTATTGTGCTTTTGCTACTGCCATTCCATAACCCGGAACAATCACTACTGATTTTGCTTCTTTTAAAAGTGCTGCTACTTCTTCGTGGTTCAATGCTGTTACTTCCCCTTCCATTGCTTTTTTCTCGCCACCTGAACCATTTCCTGATCCGCTAGCAAAAATTACAGAGAAGAAAGGACGGTTCATAGCATGACACATGTGCATTGAAAGAATTGCACCGGAGCTACCTACCAAAGCACCTGTTACAATTAATAAGTCGTTACCCAACATAAAACCTGCTGCTGATGCTGCCCAACCTGAATAAGAGTTCAACATGGAAACAACCACCGGCATATCACCTCCACCAATCGCCATTACCAATACAATTCCAATGAAGGATGCAATAGCTGTCATGATCATCAGGTATAACATTCCTTCTGTTCCATGTGCTCTGCAAAACAAAACACCAAGAGCGATACATACCAATAAAAGGATCAGGTTCATGGTTTGTAAACCTTTAAAACTCCATGGTTTGGAAGGTACTTTACCATCTAATTTTCCCCAGGCAATGATTGAACCTGTGAATGTGATGGCTCCAATGAATATTCCGGCAAACACCTCCACCAAGTGAATGATGTGTGCTGCACCTGTTAACTCATGACTTTTAGGATCGAGGTAAGAACCAAAGCCAACCAATACAGCGGCTAATCCCACAAAGCTGTGAAGGATAGCAACCAACTGCGGCATAGAAGTCATTTCTACTTTACGTGCCAACATCAAACCAATTACGGATGCAATGGCAATCGCACCAATGATGTATACATGTCCTGCTACACCTTGACCTAATACGGTAGCAATGATGGCTACGATCATACCTACAATTCCGTAAACGACACCGCGTTTTGCAGACTCTTGTGAGGACAATCCTCCTAAACTTAAAATAAACAGGATACTTGCAAATAAGTAAGCTGCTGTTTGTATTTCTTTTGCTAAAACTATCATAATTATTTTTTTTTATCCACCGAAGCCTTGGCGTAGTTGGGTTATTTATTTAACCTTCAGCCTTTGGCGTAGGTGTGTTATTTCTTAAACATTTTCAACATACGGTGTGTCACCACGAAACCACCAACAATATTAATGCTGGCGATCAAGATAGCAATGAATGCTAAAATGGTCATCGGGTTCGAAAGATCATCGGTTGTTTGCAACAAACCACCCACTACAATGATACCGCTAATGGCATTCGTTACTGCCATTAATGGTGTGTGTAGTGAATGTGCTACGTTGGTGATCAACTGCCATCCTACAAACACCGCTAAAATAAATACCGTGAAATGTTGAATGAAATCAGCAGGCGCATATTTACCTACCAACAACAATAAAACGCCTACTACTCCTAAACGGATAAGCATAGACATCGCTGCCTTTTTTGATTTTTCTTCTTCGGATACTTTTAATTCTTCAGCTGTTGGTGCAGCTACTTTCTTAGCACCACCACCTGCTGTTGGACTTACCGGAAGTGGAGCCGGAGGCCAATTGATCTTACCGTTATGTGTTACCATTGCTCTTGACACAACAGCATCTTCCATATCAATTTTAAATTTCTCAGCTTTACCCATATCATCCAAAAGGTGACATAAGTTGTTACCGTATAATTGAGAAGCTTGATTTGGTAATTGATTCAATTTACCAACAATGGTTACACCATTAGGTGTTGTATATACTTCTCCATTTTTTGTATAAGCACAGTTACCACCTGTAGATGCCGCCAGATCGACAATTACTGAACCCGGCTTCATGGCTTCCACATGGTAATCCATGATCAACTTCGGAGCAGGACGACCAGGGATCTGAGCCGTGGTAATGATAATATCAACTTCTTTAGCTTGTTCTAAAAACAATTTCATTTCGGCCTCAATGAATTCTTTACTCATTTCTTTTGAGTAACCTGATGAGGTAGCACCATCTTCTTCAATTTCTACTGTTAAGAAAGTAGCACCCATGGATTCAATTTGTTCCGCCACTTCTTTACGAGTATCGAATGCGCGTACAATAGCACCTAATGAGTTAGCAGCACCAATAGCAGCTAAACCTGCTACACCGGCACCAACCACCAATACTTTAGCCGGTTCTACTTTACCTGCAGCAGTGATCTGACCATTCAGGAATCGTCCGAAATGGAAGGATCCTTCGATTACAGCTCTATATCCGGCAATGTTTGCCATGGATGAAAGCACATCCATTTTTTGTGCTCTGGAAATACGAGGGATCGCATCCATTGCAATGGCATTTACTTTTTTATCGGCTAACTTTTGAAGTAGTGGTTGATTTTGTGCAGGCCATAAATAACTCAAGGTTACTAAACCTTCACGCATCATATCCACCTCTTCCATTGAAGGTTCTTTTACCTTCAATACAATGTCTGAATTACCATAAATTTCAGCAGCTGTAGCAACTATCTTTGCTCCTGCTTCTTCAAAATCTTTATCAGAAAAGTTCGCTTTCGCTCCGGCACCTTTCTGAATATATACTTCAAAACCTTGTTTTTGAAGTCGTTTAACAGTTTTGGGAGTAGCCGCTACCCTTAACTCACTTGGAAAAATTTCCGATGGAATACCTACCTTCATAATTGAATTCTATTTGGGTTTACTTGGTTTTTGTAAACTAAAT
>JAEUTU010000133.1 GCA_016786925.1 Bacteroidia bacterium | reverse complement strand
GTAGGGGTTGTATTAGATACACTTCAACAAATAGAAAGTCATTTGTTAATGCGTCATTATGATGGCTTAATGAAATCCGGAAGAATTCAAGGTCGTTCTTCTGTGGGTATGACAGCAAACGCATAGATAAAACAAAAAAGGGATAGACGGTGGCGAAAGATTTGTTTTACAAGACCAAGGAAGAGATTGAATTAATTAGAGAAAGTTCTTTACTTGTTGGAAAAACTTTAGCAGAAGTAGCAAAAGTTATTAAACCGGGAGTTACTACTTTATCATTAGATAAAATAGCTTACGAGTTTATCAAAGATAACCAAGCTACTCCGGCATTTTTAAATTACAATGGATTTCCGAATTCACTTTGTATCTCTGTTAATTCTCATGTTGTACATGGAATTCCCGGAAAGTATGAGTTGAAAGATGGTGACATTGTATCGGTAGATTGTGGGGTTGTGAAAAACACATTTGTAGGCGATTCTGCTTATACATTTGCTGTTGGAGAAGTAAAACCGGAAGTGCTGAAATTGTTACAGGTTACAAAAGAAAGCTTGTATAAAGGCATTGAGATGAGTGTGGTAGGGAAACGAATTGGTGATATAGCCGAAGCGGTTCAAACACATGCCGAAAGCAATGGTTTCTCAGTTGTTCGTGAATTGGTTGGACATGGAGTAGGAAAGTTCCTGCACGAGTCGCCTGAAGTACCGAACTACGGTAAAAAAGGAACCGGTTTAAAGTTGCAAGAAGGATTGGTGATCGCAATAGAGCCGATGATCAATTTTGGAAAGCGAAACATCCTTCAGGAAAATGATGGATGGACGATCCGGACCTCCGATAATATGCCATCTGCTCATTTTGAGCATACGGTAGCGATCGGAAAAAACAAAGCAGATATTTTATCGAGCTTTGATTTTATTGATGAAGTATTAAAGAATAAAAAATAATAGATTAGAATTTTAAATTAGAGTATGGCAAAACAAGCGTCAATTGAGCAAGACGGAACTATTATCGAAGCATTGTCAAATGCAATGTTTCGCGTTGAGCTTGAAAACGGACATGTGATCACAGCTCACATTTCAGGGAAGATGCGTATGCACTACATTAAAATTTTACCTGGTGATAAAGTAAAGGTTGAAATGTCGCCATACGATCTAACAAAAGGAAGAATTTCATACAGATATAAATAATATGGTTCTGGAAAAGCAGAACCGATAAACAAAAAGTAAAAATGAAAGTAAGAGCATCAGTAAAAAAAAGAAGCGCAGATTGCAAAATTGTTCGTAGAAAAGGACGCTTGTATGTTATCAACAAGAAAAATCCTAAATTCAAACAAAGACAAAAATAATTGTCGGCATTTGGCATAAACATTTTTAAAAACATAATTAATTAAATAAAATGGCAAGAATTGCAGGTATTGACTTACCAAACAACAAAAGAGGTGAAATAGGTTTAACTTATATTTACGGAATTGGACGTTCTACAGCTCAAAAAGTATTAGCTGAAGCTGGTGTAGATGTTAACATCAAAGTAAAAGACTGGAATGATGATCAATTAACAGCTATCCGTAACATTCTAAACGATAAATATAGATTAGAAGGTGCATTACGTTCTGAAGTTCAATTGAACATCAAACGTTTAATGGATATCGGTTCATACCGTGGTATCCGTCACCGTGTTGGTTTGCCTGTTCGTGGTCAAACAACTAAAAACAACGCTCGTACACGTAAAGGTAAGCGTAAGACTGTTGCTAACAAGAAAAAAGTAACTAAATAATAAATAGTCCTCACCCCTTGTGTAGCTGATATTCTGAGCAACCAAGGACAGGATAGTAATAACAAAAGCGGTTATCCGTTGCAAGGCGGTTAACGATCATTAAAAAACAAAAAATGGCAAAACAAAATCAAACAACTACTGCTGCTAAAGCTGCAGCAAAGAAGAGAGTTGTAAAAGTGGAAGCTGTTGGACAAGCGCATATCAATGCAACATTCAACAACATCATCATTTCTTTAACTAACAATGCTGGTCAAGTTATTTCTTGGTCAAGTGCAGGTAAAATGGGATTCCGTGGTTCTAAAAAGAACACGCCATATGCAGCGCAATTAGCTGCTCAAGACTGTGCTAAAGTTGCACACGATGCAGGTTTACGTAAAGTAAAAGTATTTGTAAAAGGTCCTGGTGCCGGTCGTGAATCAGCTATCCGTACAATTGCAGGTGCAGGTATCGAAGTTACTGAGATCATGGACGTAACTCCAATCCCACACAACGGTTGCCGTCCTCCAAAACGCAGAAGAGTTTAATTTGAGGCTGGTTCCTTAGATAAATCAAGATATATATAACGAATTTCAATAAGTAAAAAATAATACAATGGCAAGATATACAGGTCCTAAATCAAAGATCGCAAGAAAATTCAGAGAACCAATTTTTGGTCCTGATAAAGCATTAGAAAAAAAGAACTACCCTCCAGGACAACACGGTTTAGCAAAGAAACGTGCTAAACAATCGGAGTACGCGATCCAGTTACAAGAAAAACAAAAAGCAAAATATACATACGGTATTTTAGAGCGTCAGTTTGCTAAAATATTTGATATGGCATCTCGTGCAAAAGGTATCACAGGTGAGGTTTTATTACAATTGATCGAATCTCGTTTGGATAACGTAGTTTACCGTATGGGCATTGCTCCATCTCGTTCTGCAGCTCGCCAATTAGTTGGTCACTGCCACATCGAAGTAAACGGTAAAGTTGTGAATATCGCATCTTATATCCTTAAACCGGGAGATGTTGTTGAAGTACGTGAGCGTTCAAAGTCTTTGGAAGTGATCAATAGCTCAGTTTCAGCTGCTGCTAATGCGTTTCCTTGGATGGATTTCGACAAATCAGCAATGAAAGGTAAATACATTTCAATGCCTGAGCGTGTTCAGATCCCTGAAAACATCAAAGAACAATTAATCGTGGAGTTGTACTCAAAATAATTGAGTATATTTACACCCTTAATTTATCTATTCACAAACAAAAAAACATACATATACAATGGCAATTTTAGCTTTTCAAAAACCTGATAAGGTTATAATGATTAACTCTAGCGAAACCGAAGGTCAATTCGAATTTCGTCCTTTAGAGCCTGGTTATGGTATTACTGTTGGTAATGCATTACGCAGAATCTTATTATCATCTCTTGAGGGTTACGCAATAACTACTATAAAAATTGAAGGTGTTGATCATGAATTCTCTACTATCAAAGGTGTTACCGAAGATGTGACAGAGATCATCCTTAACTTGAAACAAGTTCGTTTTAAAAAGCAAATTGAAACTACTGACTTCGAAAAAGTAACTGTAAACATTACAGGTAAAAACCAGTTAACTGCCGGTGATATCGGTAAATTTACTTCTAACTACCAAGTGTTGAATCCGGATCTAGTGATCTGCAACATGGAGTCAAATGTTAAGATCAAATTAGAGATCACTATCGATAAAGGTCGTGGATACGTTCCTGCTGATGAAAACAAGCCTGTTAACGCAAGCGCTGGTTTAATTCCAATCGACTCTATCTACACTCCAATCAAAAATGTTCAGTACAGCATTGAGAACTACCGTGTGGAGCAAAAAACCGATTATGAGAAATTAGTAATGAATATCACTACTGATGGATCTATCCACCCGAAAGATGCTTTGAAAGAAGCTGCTAAGATCTTGATCCACCACTTCATGTTATTCTCTGATGAGCGTATCACATTGGATACTGAAGAGAAAATGGCTACTGAAGAGTTTGATGAGACTTCATTACACATGCGTCAGTTATTGAAAACCAAATTGGTTGATATGGACTTGTCAGTACGTGCTTTGAATTGCTTAAAAGCTGCTGATGTAGAAACATTAGCTGACCTGGTATCTTTCGCTAAACATGATCTTTTGAAATTCCGTAACTTCGGTAAAAAGTCATTAACAGAGTTAGAAGACCTGGTAGCAAACAAAGGTTTAACGTTCGGAATGAACTTAGCAAAATATAAATTAGATAAAGAATAAGACGTAAAAAGTACAAAGTATCAGGTACGAAGATCTTGATACTGGATACCTGATACACAATACTTAATAGAAAAATGAGACACGGAGATAAAATAAACAATTTAGGCAGAAAATCAGCACACCGCAAAGCGATGTTGGCTAACTTAGCTAGTTCTTTAATTCTGCACAAACGCATCAATACTACATTGGCGAAAGCGAAAGCTTTAAGAACATATGTTGAGCCTCTTTTAACAAAATCTAAAGATGATTCAACTCATTCAAGACGTACAGTATTTGCTTACCTTGGTAACAAGGAAGCGGTTACTATCCTTTTCAAGGAAGTAGCAACTAAAATTGCTGACCGTCCGGGTGGATACACTCGTATCATCAAAACCGGTAACCGTTTAGGTGATAACGCAGATACTTGCTTGATCGAGTTAGTTGATTTCAACGAAAACTTATTAGGTGCTAAAGCTCCTGCAAAAGCAAAATCTTCAAGACGTGGTGGTTCAGGTAAGAAAAAAGCAGCTCCGGCAGCTGAGTCAACTGACGATAACGCAAAAAGTGAATAATTTGTGAAAATTAAAATTTCAATCATAAAAAAGGATAAAGTAATTTTGCTTTATCCTTTTTTTGTGTCCTAAAACTATGAAATATACTGTTAAAGCCCCTGCCATTTTATTACTCGAAGACGGAAAAGTATTTTACGGAAAAGCTGCCGGTAAGGTCGGAACAACCTACGGAGAGATCTGTTTTAATACAGGTATGACCGGTTATCAGGAGATCTTTACCGATCCTTCCTATTTCGGCCAGATCGTGGTAACTACCAATGTTCATATTGGTAATTATGGTGTGAATACCGATGAGGTTGAATCCGATTCTATTAAGATCGCGGGATTGGTTTGTAAACAATTTAATGAATTTCCTTCCAGAAAGCGTTCTGCGGGTTCTATAAAGGATTATTTTGAGTCAAATGGCATAGTAGCTATCTCTGATGTGGATACGCGCGCTATTGTAAGATATATACGTGATAAGGGTGCGATGAATTGCATCATCTCTTCCGAAACATTGGATGTGGCTGTTCTGAAAGAAAAGTTAGCAAAAGTGCCTTCCATGGCCGGATTAGAGTTATCATCAAAAGTGAGTACCAAAACTCCTTATTTCTTTGGTGATGCCAATGCGAAGCATAAAGTAGCGGTGATCGATTTTGGAGTGAAGAAGAATATCTTACGTTCATTAGCGGAGCGCGATTGTTATTTGCAGGTATTCCCCCAAAAAACACCTTTCGCTGAAATGATGAAATGGAATCCGGATGGATTCATGGTGTCGAACGGTCCGGGAGACCCTTCTGTTATGCCCGATGAGGCTACTATCGTAAAAGATATTATTAATTCCAATGTGCCTGCATTCGGTATTTGTTTAGGTCATCAGCTGATCGCGGAAGCATCGGGGATCTCAACGTTTAAAATGCACAAAGGACATCGCGGGATCAATCATCCTGTTAAGAATTTGATCACCGGTAAGAGTGAGATCACTTCACAAAATCATGGTTTTGGTGTAAAGGCTGAGGATGTTGCCAAAGTGAAGAACATGGAGATCACACACATCAATTTGAATGATAATACCGTGGAAGGATTGCGTTATACCGACAGAAATGTATTCTCTGTTCAGTACCATCCGGAAGCTTGTCCTGGACCGTACGATGCACGTTATTTGTTTGATGATTTTGTGGGCATGATCGTGAAAGTAAAATCAGGAAAAAAGACAGCTGTAACAGCATAACATAATTTAGTTGGGATTTGCAGGTGATAACACCTGCAAAGGCTAAATAGCATAATATCATATTGTTGGTGATAACACCAACAAAGGCAGAATAGATGATAGTATAATCAAGCTCTTGCAGGTGTTATCACCTGCAAGTTTTTTAAAACATACAACACATGGCTTTACCAAATGTATTCACAAAAGAGGTTAGTGAAGAGATCGTTAACCGTATCAATAAATTAACACCTGAAACAAAAGCATTGTGGGGAAAAATGACGGTGTCGCAAATGTT
>JAEUTU010000010.1 GCA_016786925.1 Bacteroidia bacterium | reverse complement strand
TTTTATTGGTTCATAATTGTTATTTGTTTCATTGTCTTCAATCACAATTTCAGGTTCGTATTGCTTTTTATAGAGGGAATAAAAAACCGTACTTACTGTTCTAACAAAATCAACAACTTCCTTCGCTTGTTCTTCGCTGAGATTTTTAAATTCCTCTGAAGCCAAAACTTCTTCAACCGTTATATCATGCTCTCTCGCCTCTTCATTACAGGCGTTTCCAACCTTCTCCATTTTTGTTATTATTGAAAAATTACGTACACTTTTGGGAACGTGGTAGTAATTCCGGCTTTCTTTTTTTGAGGAGGAAAAATTAAGGGGATAAACTTGCACGTTTGAAATATTAATGCCATACACAAAGAGAAGCCCCTATGTATCATCAACAAGTGCAATATCCGACACCAAAGTGTAGATTTTAAACTTTACTGAATTCGCCATCATCATCGGAGCGAAAGTAGAATGCAATACTTTAATGAAAGATGTTTTGGTAAGCCTTTGTCTAGTAAGGAACTTTTAATGCGCTGTAGTGAGCACAAATGACCAACTGTGATCCACATTAAAAGATAATCTATCATTAATCTAGAGGAGCAGAATTGAGATACTTATTTTGGCTATACCTTACCAAATCGTATTATAATTTTAAGCGGTGTTCGAGCTAAAAAAATCAAGAGAGAGTAATATAAAAAACAACATGATTAAAGGGGAAGAAATAAAATCTATGCTCAAAAAAATATTCTTTTTATTTGAGAAGTCAAGAGACTGCCAGTATTAACTAATAAAAAATTTTCATTTTGTATATTTTCTTTTAAAGTATACAGTTGCTACGAAATGAAATAGTAGCCACGGGAACCAACAAAAGGCAATATAGACCTGGTCAAGAATTGATTCTTGCTCGCTTGCCTGACCTGTGCCAATCCAAATAAACCCAATGGAGTTTGTGATTACAAAAGTACTTGCATGATATAAAAAGTCATACTGAAGGGGAAGTGGCCTTACCTTATCTCTTTTGCCAAACACTACGCCTAAGGCCATCATTAGCAAACCATAAACGATAGATGAGGTAACAATTAAATCCGAATTTGTAGAAGCAATTGCGCCGGAAAGAACAAAGCGAAATGCCACCGTAAGAGGGACAATTGAAGCTAAGAAGTAAATATGATTTAATCTGACTATTTGCACATTCAAATTTAGGTCAATGACAAATTTCAGAAATCATAATTTAAAATAAAATGCCGTTCAAATAATAGGTTGTTAAATAGAGGTTTGTTAAAGCGATCTTTTCATAGGAAATTTGATTTTTTTGGGTTGACCGTTTCTAGTTCCTGAAATTTCGGCTACTAAGGAATCTTTATTAATAAGAGTGTAGCTTATTTTTTGAGGAAAATCATGTGCCGGATTTTCAAATACAATTTGTGATTCAGAACTAATGGTATGTTTGAATGTAACAGGTAAACCGCCATTTTGATTTATTACTGTTGGTATGTAAAATAAATTGTTTCCCCGTTGCACTAATTTTAATGCTTCTGCCGGCATGGTATCAGTTTTAATGAAATAACTTTTACCAACGAAGGAGGAATCGCTTTCCTTTTTCCATTCTTCTACCATTTTGCCACGTGGCGTAGTGTTCACCCATGTGCCAATTAACCACGATGACCGGGACAAAAGTTCATTTTTTGAATTACTTATTTCTTCTTTCGATTGAAAAGAACACATGCCCATACTGAGTACAGCTATAAATATGAACAAAAATGGATTAGTCATTTTAGTTCATTGAATGAAGTGCCATTTTATTTCCTTCAGAATCGAGAAACATTGCGAAGAAACCCATCTCAGGACTTATTTGCGTTTTAGGGACAATAATTTTTCCTTCAGTTTTCGAGATACGATCTAAGATCGTTTGCAAGTCGTCACCACCATTTAGGTAGACTGTGGTACCTTCATAAGAAGGTGTATAGCCTTCGCCAACCACAATTGCACCAGAAACACCTTTTTCAGAACGAGGAAAGAATCCCATTTTGGTTCCGAACATATCTGCTTCATGGATATCCACGCCTAAAATTGTTTTATAAAATTGTACAGCTCTTTTGAAATTTCCTGCAGGAATCTCTACCCAATTAACCAAATTACTCATATGAAAAATGTTT
The DNA here is from genome assembly GCA_016786925.1 of Bacteroidia bacterium. Taxonomy (GTDB): domain Bacteria; phylum Bacteroidota; class Bacteroidia; order 2-12-FULL-35-15; family 2-12-FULL-35-15; genus 2-12-FULL-35-15. The sequence goes on along the minus strand of JAEUTU010000010.1, from coordinate 7,570 downwards.
TTATGATTTTTAGCAAAGATATAAAGTGTATTAAAATCTTAAGCGATTGTTTACATAAAATACATGTGGATTCGCATAAAAAAAAGAGTGTATTTGTTGCACGCTAAAAGTTAACGAACTAAAAGTTACTGTATGCTTTTGATCTCAGAAGTATAAATTAATCGAAAATACCCAACTAATTTGAATGGTAGAAAATTTTTGCTGTTCTTCACCAATTGACTATTGTGTTAGTAACATAAGTTAAAATCTTTGGAATATAAGATTAGGTAGATTTTAAAAGCACACTCTCAAAACTGGTTTAAAATGTACAACTTTAATCCGTTTAATTGTTGTATGATATAAATAAATAAAACATTTAGACTAAATAGTATAAAATTGAAATAATAAAAAATGATATTTACATAAATTAAAGTGCTTTGCAATTGATTTCTTAATTTAACTACGTTTTTTTGCAAGAAATAATTGGCTCATGCGATTATGCACTTCGTTATTTCTGTTAACATTCTCGACACTCGCTAATCGATTAAATGCACAAGATAGCATGAGTTTTAATAGCGCACCTATTATAAAGGTAGATGGGCAGTTAAACGAAAATGAGTGGCTTAGCGCAAACACATACAAAGACTTTTTAAGTATTGAACCAACCATTGGAGTGAAAGTGAATGAAAGCCCAATTATTTATTTGTTACAAACGAAGTCATTTTTGTATGTGGGAGTTTACTGTCCGTTTGATTCATTAAAGAAACCATTTGTTGCGACCCTTGAAAGAGATAAACCACAAGATGATGACGATTACGTAGAAATACAACTAGACACTTATAATGATAAAACCAATGCATTGTGTTTTAGGGTGAACGCAGCGGCGGCGCGTTACGATTATGAGAATAACCTGAACGGGCAAAGCAGAAACGGATCGTGGAATACATTTTGGAATGCTGCATCATATCATGGAAAAACATTTTGGAGTACAGAATTTAAAATACCTTATACATCGTTAAGGTTTAACTCTAAGGAAAATGTTGTGATGGGCGTGAAGGCAATTGTTCATAATAAGTACAGAAATGAGAAGTTAATGTTTCCATTAATCACATCAGCTGTAAACCCGATTAGTAATCATATGGCGAATATGCATGAGGTTAAACTGAATCAAATACAAAGTAAGAATGCATTTTATTTTACACCATACGTTAAATGCGATTACTTAGAGTTAAGCAAACGAAATTCGAATAATGAATATTATACAGAAACACAAGTACCTATACGGAAACATTTTGTGAAACATAGCGATGCGGACAATATACTAAGCAATTTAGGTTGCGATATAAAGTATAGAATTAAAAACAAAACTGCATTGGATGTAACATTAAATCCGGATTTTGCGCAGGTAGAAGCAGATCAGCTAATAGTGAACTTAAGCAGATTTCCTGTGTTTTTGCCAGAGAAACGTCCTTTCTTTTTAGAGAATGCCGATTTGTTTAATTCGGATGGATGGGATCATCGATTATTTCAATCGCGAACAATTGGATTGGAAAACGGACAAGCTGTACCGTTATATGGTGGTGTACGATTGAATGGAAATATAAATAAGTTTAGCTATGGTATATTAAATATGCAAAGCAGAGGGATTGATGCAAGTAATATAGAAGCTGCGAATTATTCGGTGTATAGAGCGAAACAACGATTTGGAAAAAAGGGATCTTTTATAGGTGCTATAAATACTTCCAAAATATTTGAAGGAGATAAAGGTTATCACTCGGTTAGTGCCTTGGATGGAGAATGGTGGCTGAATTCAATTGTGCGCCTTTCGTATTTTGTGGCTCAGAATTTTGAAGACAATAATAAGAATGCCCTAAATCCGGCATGGGGAATCAATTTATTAGCATTTAAACAAAAGGGATTTGTAACTAATATAAGATATAGAGAATATCCTGTGGACTTTAATGTATCAGCGATGGGATTTTTAAGCGTGCCTAATACGAGAGAGGCTGTGGTGAATACCGGATACAGATGGCAGTTTAAACCAAAAGGAAATGGTGTTACGTTTTTTCAGATAGGAAATTATTTAAAAAATTCATGGACACATGTGGATGGTAAACAAAATTATTTTCAGGAGAACCTTTACATTAATACTGTATTTAAAAAGGGATACAGGGTAGATATATTGCCCTTGTATGAACGAGATAATTTGAGTTTTAATTGGGCGATTTCGAATAGTATTACAATACCGACGGGTAAATACGAAATGAAGCAATTTGAAATGGGAATAAGCTCTGGATTTGCTTTTAGATACAATTGGGATGTTACTATAATTGTGGGCGAGTTTTACGGAGGGAAACAATTAAGCGCAGCCGGGAGCTATAAATACTCGTTTAGCAAATATTTGAATACCGAGTTGGAAGTAAATTATAATCAGGTTGAATTTTCGGAAAGCTATATTACTGTAGGTACATCGCCCTATTATTACAGAACAGTATTGAGTGCAAAAATTGGTTTAGCGATTAACACAAAACTCACATTTAATATTTACAACCAGTATGATGCCGTGAATAAAAAATTAGGAATAAATGCAAGATTAAGATATAACCCGATTGAGGGAACAGATCTATACCTTGTGTTTAATCATAATGCGATCACCAACGGAAGAGAATTAAAGCCAAGTGCACCATGGGTGGATAATCAATTAGTTTCACTAAAATTCTCGTACACGTTTATGAGACGTTAGGTGTATTTGTTGGTGAGAGTTTGAGTTGAGTGAGCTGTGACTTTGCAATTCCAATTTGGATAATTAGTGCCTTTATGCCTATTGTTTTCCCATTGTAATGGTTGCAGGTTATCAATATCATCAGTACCACCATTGTCTTCCGGATTACGGTGATCAATTTCCCATTCTAAGGAAAGAGGAGTTCCATGATTGCCACTATGCAAATTGCGTTGCATCCATGCACCGCATTTATCTTTTCGGTATTTATCAGGATCGTACCCGGGAACTATTGTTCCTTTTTCCCATACTTTTTGTACGATATCATCACTGAAGGATTCGTTCAAGAGATTAGTACCAAATTGCTTTGCCATAATTTTGTTTTAAGACTAAGTTACAAAATTATTTGCATTTTTTAACGTGAATTCGCATAAATAAAAACTGCATTCACATAAGAGATTGCGATATGGTTTAACATAATTATAGTTTTGCTTGAACTAAAATTTAGAAAATGAAAATTGTATTAAAAGTATTTATAACGGTTATAGCCTTTACCACAGTAATGAATGCACAAACTTCAAGTACATCAACTGTACTAGGTGCATACCAAAAAAATATGAAGTATTTTACTTCCGGAAGCGGTGCATGGGAATCGGTAAATCAGGATAATGACCCTAAAAAGGAGGATGGGTTTAAGGAGTTTCGAATAGAATTTAAGGCATTAGAAGGAGGGTTTGGAATGAACGTTAAAGTTTTAGGTGTAAGGAATGATAATAAAAAAGTGGTGTTTTGGAATATTTACAGCTATTATGATGCGGAAACAAAAACCATTAAGCATCTTCAATTAGGGACAGGTGGTGACAGTGGAGCAGGAACAGAAACTATTATGGATGATAAAAGTGTTAGTATTCATATGAACATGTGCAGCTTTGAAGGCACTAAATGGGAATTTAAAGATGAAGGTGTTGTTGTGAACGAAAACGAATGGCAAAGTACTACCCTAATGAAAAACAAAGAAGGAGAATGGAAAGTAACACAAAAATCAACATGGAAAAAAATATAATTAATAATAACAGTACCCTAGAACTTATGAAAACTAAAACAATTAAAGCACTTGCTCTTATAGCATTGACAACATCTTTCAGTTCTTGCAACAGTCAGGACATAAAACAAACAGAAGCAACCAAGCCAACAGATCCATCGGGAATTACAAATGCTGAAGTACCATTATTTACCAACGTAGATAAAATGCTAACTCGATTAGAAAGCCAGGGATTTAACGGAGCCGTAATTGTTGCAGATGAGAATGGTTTTTTAAGTAAAGGTTATGGTTGGGCTGATAAGGAAGCAAAAATAAAAAACACACCTAATACTGCATTTTGTATTGGATCGATCACAAAATCGTTTACAGGAGCTGCCTTACTAAAACTAGAGATGCAGGGAAAATTATCGGTAAACGATCTTTTAAGTAAGTACATTAAAAACGTTCCGACTGACAAGAAAGATATTACTTTGCATCATTTGCTTACCCACAGCAGCGGCTTGCCACCTGCAATTGGTCAGGATTATGAAGTATTGGGCAAAGAAGATTTTTTAGTGCGAGCTTTTAAAATCAAACTCCTTTTTGCACCAGGAACTAAATACGAATACTCAAACGTAGGTTATAGTGTATTGGCAGCCGTAATTGAGCAAGTATCAGGACAGAGTTACGAAGAATATTTGAACGCGAACTTATTTAAACCCGCAGAAATGACCCAAACAGGATACACTATGCCGAAATGGGATAGTAAAAACATTGCAGTTGGATATGAAGGTAACAGCCGATGGGGAAAACCGAATGAGCAGAAATGGGATGCAAAAGCACCTTATTGGAATTTATTAGGAAATGGCGGAATTTTAAGTACTGCAGAAGACATGTACAAATGGCATAAAGCACTTTTAACTGATAAGGTTTTAAATGAAGACGCCAAAGCAAAATATTATGGAAGACATGTTGAAGAAGGAGAAGGCGCAGGATCGTATTACGGTTATGGTGTGGTTTCATTTCCGACGCCAAGAAAAACGTGGCTAACGGCTCACAATGGAAGCAACGGAATTTTTTACGCGGCCTTTATGCGTTATATTACTGAGAAAGTAACCATTATATTTTTAACCAATCAGTTGCTGGATGGTATTAGAGAAGTACCTCAGGAAATAGCATTGCACAAGTTCAAAGAAGGGTATGTTTCGGAACATAATATTACTGCTCCAAAGCAATTAAGCGGCTTAACTGACCACGCACACAACAAACTTATTCTAGAATTTATTAATGTGGTAAGTGATGGAAATGATAAAGCCATAGAAAAATTTGTAGATGCGAACCTGACGCCTGAATTAAAAAATGCTGCACCAATGAATGCCCATATAGGGATGTTTAAGCAAGTTGGCGGTGATATTAAAGGAAAGAAAATAAAATCGGTAATGGTTGCTGGTAGCAAAACTAAGATTGGATTTGAGGGAACACCCATTTTATTGAACTTACATATAGAGAACGGACTAATTGGGGGAATTGGCTTAGGAGATTAAGCTTATGAGGAAATTTGCAATATTAGTAATTCTATTTTTTACGCTAGAAATTGATGCGCAGCTATCAAAGCTTGAGAATAGCTTGAAACAGAATTTAAGGAATTGGGATACGACATCAAGCAGTGTTTCGGGAGAAAAAGTGCTAGACAGGCTTAGAAGTTTATGTGTGGACTATCCTGAAAGCTGGCAAGCAAAATTTTACCTGAGTTTTTTATTGACACAACAGACCAGATGGGATGGCATGAATAACAAAAAAACTTTGTTAGATGAAGCAATGACCAACTATTTGAAGGCCATGCAGGAATTTAAATTGCGAGGTAAAACTGAAGTAGTGCCATCGCATTGTGTAAGTTTAGAATATTTAATAAATGTTTTTTACGCAGAAGACTATTATGCAAGAAGAGACAGTTTAAACTATGTGAAGTTTAAAAATATTAGCGAGCAGAAGCTAAATGAAGTAATCAAGATGAATCAGGAGGATCCGGTGGTGCTTACTCAAGTTGGAATAAACCTAATACAATTGGGGAATCAACGCAGAGACAATAGCTTTATCTTGAGCGGAAAATTAGCACTTGAAAAAGCGAGCAAGCATTTTGAAAAAGCAAAGGACTTTGACTTTGTGAACTGCAGCAATTGGTGCAGAGACTGGCCTGATAAATGGTTAAAATATGCAGTACAAATCAAATAACCAGATATACGTAATAGTAGGCGGTTTTAGAAACCATGTTGCCTGAACTATGCATTTGTTTGTTTTGACAGCGGCGAGGAAATAAATTTTTGTACTAATTGATACTATATCTTCCTTAGCTGAAATTGAGTTTTTATTGATTTTTGGAAATCAGTACCAGTCATAGGTAGAATACTTGTCGAAAAGAAACCACAGATGCCCAAACTATTAACCTTTATTCTTTAGGTTATCAAGTAATTTTTTAATTTCGGACTTATAACTTACTCCAATTGGAAGTTCGTTTCCGTTAATATATATGTGAGTATTTGTATAAGATGAGACCTTATCTAATGCAATAAAATAGGACCTATGAATCCGTACAAAATTGTTTGAGTTTAAAATGTTAGGAATTTCGCTCATTTTCTGATAAATAACAGTTGGCCTGCCACTACTAAAGTGTAGTCGGATGTAATTTCCCATTCCTTCTATGTAGATTATATCTTTTACAGTTAATTTCAAAACAGTAGTGCCGCTTTTTACATAAATTTTATTTTCCTCTATTATTATCCTACTTTCAAATCTTTCAATAGACTTTTTAATAGCGCACTCGAAACGATTGAAGGGAATTGGTTTTAAAAGATAATCTACCACGTTAAGTTCATAACCTTCTATAGCAAATTCGCGATGGGCAGTTGTAAAAATCGCGAGGGGAGGATTTTCAAGAGATTTTAGAAATTGAAGGCCGGTCATCCCAGGCATTTCTATATCTAGAAAAAGAAGATCAACTTTCTGAGTACGTAAAATTTCTTTACACTCACGGACCGATTTACAAGTTCCAATTAAAATAAATTGTTGGAATTTTGAAATGTATTTTTCCAAAATGCCAATGGCAATAGGCTCATCATCAACAATTATACAACGTAACATTTTTAGTTTTGCTTTAAAATTAAAGATGTGAAAAAAACATCATTATCACGATTGCTGCTAAATTCATAAAAATTACTATATAAAAGGTCTAATCGACGCTTCAAGTTCTCTAGACCTATACCAGATTGAGCTAGTTTGCGATTTACATTAATAGGTATTGTGTTTTTAATAGAAAAATAAAAGCATTTATTTTGCATACGAATAGTAATAATTATATCTGTTGTGCCGCTTTCTTGTAACTGGGCGCCATGTTTAAAAGCATTCTCTAGCAAAGGGAGCAAAAGTAAAGGAGCAATTGAATAATTACTAAGATCACCTTCCTTTTCAAAAGTGATGTTTACACGTCTGTCATATCTCAGTTTTTCAAGGGCAATGTAGTTTTCGAGAATAGCAATTTCGTCATTAACAGGAACCTCTTTACGGTTTGAGCCATGGAGAACATAATCCATAATACTAGAGAGCTGCAAAATAGCATCGGGTGTACTTTCGGATTTATCAAGGGCTAAACCATACAAGCTATTGAGCGTATTAAAAAAGAAGTGTGGATTGATTTGATTTTTGAGGTATTTTAATTCCGTATCTAAACGTTGTTTTTCGACCTCATCATTCTTTTTCTTTTCGCGGAAATAATACAACAACACCTTTATTGAACTTGTAAAGACTAGAGCAGATAAACAACCAGCGGCATACTGCAAATGTGCAGAAAGCGAGAG
>JAEUTU010000118.1 GCA_016786925.1 Bacteroidia bacterium | reverse complement strand
TAGGGGAGTCGAACCCCTGACCTCTTGCCTGCCAGGCAAGCGCTCTAGCCAGCTGAGCTAATTCCCCGGAAAAAGCTCAGCAAATGTACTAATTATTTTTAATGAATTTTGGTGATTAAAAAATCACAACGCAGATCAATTGTTTTTTATACATGGTTTGTATTTTTTAGAAATGGTAATAATTGTTTTTAAATACTTTTTTTGAAAAATGCTTTGCAAATTTCATTTATTGTGTCTGATAATAATAGAGGGCTGCCCCCTATATTCATCATCCTGAAATAAAAAAGCCAACAAATATTTGTTGGCTTTCATTGGGATGTGAGTAGCACTATTTAACAACAGAAAGGTATCCCGTTTTTTCCATTGTCGTGTTTTTGAAATCAACTCCTCTTAAAATATAATAATACGTTCCGTCAGTTACTTCTAGTCCTGCCGATGTTCTTCCATCCCAGGATGGATTCAAACCTGTTACTTCCCAAAGTTTTAATCCCCAGCGGTCGTATATTTCCAAGTGTAATTCCTTATATCCTTCTGCTGTTATAAAGAATACATCATTGGTGTTATCTCCATTCGGACTGAATACATTGGGGATCACTATATCAATATTGCCATCAACACTAATCGTTATTGTAGCAGTGTCGGCACAACCATAACTGTCAGTTACAATTACGGTAGTGTTATACGTACCTTGTGTTAAGCCTGTTAAATTGGCTATGCTGTCGGTTTCACCGGCAAGAAGCGTATTGTTGTTAAACCAGGTGTAGCTATTTGCAGTGGTACTGGTTGTTGCTAATACATCTGTATTAAAAGGTTCCATTCCAGTTGTCGGATTTGCAGTTAATGAAACACTAATACCTCCTGCTGATGGAACGCTCATCACAGAACTTGTATCCGAGCATCCTGCCTGATCTGTTACGATCAAGCTGTAATTTCCACTACTCACATTTGAAAGTACAGAGTCTGTCCCTACGGCTGAAGTACCATTGAACCACTGATACGAATAGGTTCCGGTTCCTCCGGTAACAATTACATTATTGATCCCTCCGCTGGTTGTATTACAAAACGCAGAATCAATATTCATTGTTGATGCAATTTGTGGTAATGGATTTACACTAATTGTTATGCTGTCCAAAGGTGAAGTACAACCATTGGCATCTGTATAAGAAGCATAATATGTTCCTGCTGATGAAACGCTGATACTACTTGTTGTTTGTCCGCCCGGTGTCCATGTGATCCCTGTTGAAGGGTTCGCATTTAACGTTGCACTTTGTCCCTGACAGATGGCATTGCTTCCTCCACTAACACTCAAGGAAGGTGCTGAAGGAATTGTATTTACCGTTACCGTTATAGGCGATGAAGTACTTGTACATCCATTTCCGTCTGTATATGTTACGGTATACACACCGCTACTATTTACTGTTAGTGTTGAATCTGTTGTATTTCCCGGAGTCCATACAATGCCCGTTCCCGGTGAAACAGCCAGTGTTACTGAATCTCCCTGACAGAATGATAATGGATTGTTGGCTGTTATCAAAGGAGATGCAGGTAATGGATTTGTGGTAATTGTAACAGTTGTTGAATCAGAGGTACAGCCATTTCCATCTGTAAATGTTAACCAATAATTACCTGAACTTGTAACGGTGATCGATTGTGTGGTTTCTCCTGTGCTCCAGTTATTACCTGTTGTGTTGTTGGATGTAAGCGTAGTAGATTGTCCTGCACAGAATACCAATCCGGTATTGCTAATAAGCGGTGTTGAAGGCAATGGTAATTCAAGTGTAGCTGTGGCAGCAGATATTGCAGAACAACCTGCTGCACCTACTGTTACTGTGTAATTTCCGGAAGCAGATACAACAATAGATTGTGTCGTTTCTCCGGTGCTCCAGGTATTTCCATTCGTACTGCTGGATGTTAAAGTTACACTATCGCCTGCGCAGAATGTTAATGGTCCGCTTGCACTAATTGTTGGTGTGGTTGGGTTAGACGTTACTGTTACAACAACACTCACCGGTGAAGACGGACAACCGCTTCCGTCATCTGTTGTCAAGGTGTATGTTCCTGATGCATTCACTGTGATCGTTTGTGTTGTTTCACCCGTGCTCCAAGTATTACCAGTAGTGCTTGATGATGTTAATGTTGTTGTTTGTCCCGCACAAATGTTCAATCCACTGTCCGTGATGTTTGGAGTTGCAGTAGTAGGATTCACTGTAATGCTTGTGTTTGCTGAACTTGCAGAACATCCGTTTATGTCGCTTACAGTTACTGAATAATTTCCGCTGCTGTTAACAGTAATGCTTTGTGTTGTCTCTCCCGTACTCCATGCATTTCCGGAAGTGCTGCTGGATGTTAAAACAACTGAATTGCCCGAACAGAAGGTGGCAGGACCATTTAAACTTACTGTTGGTGTACTCGGATTCGGATTCACAATTACTGTTGTTGATCCGATTGCTGATGTACATCCATTGCCATCAGTTACACTTACGGTATATGTTCCTGCTGCATTCACGACAATGTTTTGTGTTGTAGCACCTGTGCTCCAGGTATTGCCACTTGCACTGGATGAGCTAAGTGTTACACTTCCTCCTTGGCAGAAGCTGAGTGGACCGCTAGCAGAAACAGTTGGTGTGGCAGGTAATGGATTGACAGTTACTGTTGTGGAGGCCGTAGAAGACGTACATCCATTTCCATCCGTTACACTAACCGTATAATTGCCACTTGCATTTACTGTAATAGATGGTGTTGTAGCACCCGTGCTCCATGTATTTCCTGTTGCAGAAGAAGAAGTAAGTGTTACACTTCCACCTGTGCAGAAAGTTGTTGGGCCGCTGGTAGCAACAATTGGTGTGGCTGGCAATGGATTTACAGTTACACTAGTATTGGCCGATGTAGAAGAACATCCTGAAGCTCCTACGGTTACTGAATAGGTGCCGGATGAATTTACGGTGATCGACTGAGTTGTTGCTCCTGTACTCCAGGTATTGCCTGATGCGCTGGATGATGTAAGTGTTACTGTTCCTCCTGAACAGAATGTTAGTGGGCCACCTGCACTTACTAATGGTGTTGGCGGATTGGATACAACTGTTACAACTGTAGATGCGGTGGAAGAAGTACAACCATTGCCATCAATATAACTTACAGTATAAGTTCCAGCTGCATTAACAGTGATCGATTGTGTGGTTTCTCCTGTACTCCAGGTATTACCTGTTGCTGAAGAGGATGTTAAGGTCACACTTCCACCGCTACAGAATGTTGTTGGGCCACTTGCAGAGATGATAGGAGCGCTTGGTAAGGAATTTACGTTTACTGTTGCTGATCCGGCTGTTGATGTACAACCATTGCCATCCGTTACACTCACGGTATAGGTTCCTGCTGAACTAACAGTAATCGATTGTGTGGTTGCTCCTGTACTCCAGGTGTTACCTGTTGCGCTTGATGAAGTTAATGTCACACTTCCTCCCGAACAAAATGTAGTTGGTCCACTTGTTGAAACAGTAGGGGTGCTTGGCAAAGGATTCACTGTAATTGTTGTAGAAGCGCTTGGTGAAGTACACCCTCCACTTACATAACTTACACTGTATGTTCCAGCAGCACTTATTGTAATGGATTGTGTGGTGGCACCTGTACTCCAGGTATTTCCTGTTGCCGATGAAGAGGTTAAAGTAACGCTACTTCCTGCACAAAATGTGGTTGGTCCACTGGTTGAAATAAGTGGTGCAGATGGTAAAGGATTAACGGTTACCGTTGCTGATCCGGCTGCTGATGTACAACCGTTAACATCCGTTACACTCACGGTATAGGTTCCTGCTGCACTCACGGTGATCGATTGTGTTGTTGCTCCTGTACTCCATGAGTTACCAGATGCACTTGAAGATGTAAGCGTCACACTTCCTCCTGAACAGAAGCTGAATGGACCGCCCGCTGATACAGTTGGAGTACTTGGTAATGGATTCACTGTAACGTTTGTATTGGCAGATGTTGCGCTGCAACCTGCACTTCCAACAGTTACAGAATAGGTTCCTGATGATGAAACGGTGATCGATTGTGTAGTAGCACCCGTGCTCCAGGTATTTCCGCTAGCACTGCTCGATGTAAGCGTCACACTGTTTCCCGAACAAAATGATAATGGTCCACCTGCCGAAACGGTTGGTGTAGCCGGTAATGGATTGACTGTAACAGTACTTGATCCATTTGCAGAGGTACACCCATTTCCATCAGTCACATTCACTGTATATGTTCCTGATGAATTAACAATGATTGATTGAGTAGTTGCTCCGGTGCTCCACGTGTTACCTGTTGCACTTGATGAAGTTAATGTCACACTTCCTCCCGTACAAAATGTGGTTGGTCCACTAGCTGAAACTGTTGGGGTACTTGGCAAAGGATTCACTGTAATTGTTGCAGAAGCACTTGGCGAAGTACAGCCTCCACTTACATAGCTTACACTGTACGTTCCTGCCGCACTCACTGTAATGGATTGTGTGGTGGCACCTGTACTCCAGGTATTTCCTGTTGCTGATGAAGAGGTTAGTGTAACGCTACCTCCTGCACAGAATGTGGTTGGTCCACCGGTTGCAATAAGTGGTGCCGAAGGCAAAGGGTTTACTGTAACGGTACTTGATCCATTGGCAGAAACACATCCATTCCCATTAGTTACATTCACTGTATATGTTCCCGATGAATTAACAGTGATCGATTGTGTGGTAGCTCCTGTGCTCCAGGTGTTACCCGTTGCAGAAGAGGATGTTAATGTTACACTTCCTCCTGTACAAAAAGTGGTTGGTCCGCTTGCCGAAACAGTTGGAGTACTAGGTAATGGATTCACTGTAACCGTTGCAGAGGCATTCGGGGAGTTACATCCTCCGCTTGCATAATTAACGGTATATGTTCCTGCCGCACTCACTGTAATAGATTGTGTGGTGGCACCTGTGCTCCAAGTGTTACCTGTTGCACTGGAAGAAGTTAATGTTACACTTCCTCCCGCACAAAATGTGGTTGGGCCACTACTGGTAATAACCGGTGCGGCTGGTAAAGGATTGACTGTAACAGTAGTTGAAACACATGTGGATGCAGGACTGCAAGCTGATCCAGCATTTCTGACATAATAAGTAGTTGTACTTCCTGGTGAAACTGTAATTGTTGCTCCTGTTCCCACAAGTGTGCCTCCACATGAACCGGTGTACCATTGAGATGATGCGTTTCCACCTACTGCTGTTAATGTGGTGCTTTGTCCTGCACAAATAGTTGTTGTTCCTGTAATAGATGTTGGTGCAGCAGCTGCAGCCGGAATAGTGGCTTTAATATTTGATATTACAATGTATTGTTTTGGATTGTTGTATGTTGTGTTGGCTGATCTATATTGAATTGTAACAGTAGATATACAATCAGATGAAGTTCCAACATTTACTTCATTATTTCCCCAGCAAGTACATGCGGTTGAAGTTCCTGAGTTGAATGTTAGTGTATTTGTGCCGGATCCCGTAACACTACCTCCTGTTTGAACACAAGCAGTTCCTACTTTAAAAACATTGACTGGAGCAGCAACCGAATTTGTTCCGGTAACAATGATACGATCTACCCAAGATCCAAATCCATCATCATTAATGTCGTATAGAAAGAAATTAACGGGTCCCTGAACAGGTGTGCTAAATGTAATAGTAGTCGTTATTGTTTTAGTTGCATTGGTAGTCCAGTCTGTACTTAACAACATTCCTTGATTTGTTGCAGTTATACCACTACAGCCCCCTCCGGCAACCGTTGATCCGGTTGGAAACCAAACAGGGGATCCATCTTGCCAAACGTTTTCCGAGTTTACCATGGTAGCAGACATGGTTACACCCGATACAGTAGTGGTATAGGTTCTGTTTGTCCCAGCTCCACCATAGGTTCCACTCCATGGGAAAGTAGTTTGAGCAAGAGCAGTAACTGAAAATGCTAGAAAACTAATACTGAGTAATAAATATCTTTTAAACATGTTGAGGACTTATAGGTTAATTCAAAATTAGCCTAAGCCTATTTCATTAAATAGGGGGCTAGCCCTCTAATTGATAAATACCCGTTAAATGACTGGTTGATTCTGAAAGCTTTATGTAAATTAGTGCAGTAAAAAAATCCGTATATTGTGTTAGCAAGATATTGTCTTCTGTTTTTTTTAAGCATCTGTGTGCTTTTGAATAGCTCTGTCAGGGCTCAATCTGCCGATATAGAAGCGATGCTGGTAAAAGTAAAAGAGGCTTCTTATTACGATTCAACAAGGGTATTTACGATAGGAGAAAAAGTGATCTCCTTAGCTGAGCAAAAGAACGACCTTTCCGCTGTTGCTAGAGTGTATGTGTACTATGGAAGCTATTTTTTCTATGTTCGAAATCTTGAAAAAGCGGATTATTATTTTAATCAATCAATATTAAAAGCCAATGAAGCAGGGGATGAGTCAACAGCGCTATTAGCAAGCATTCGATTGGCCTACCTCAACTTTGAAAAAGGACAGCGGGAACGATCCATCGATCAGCTGAGCAATTACCTCTCTATTGCAAGAAAAAAAGAAGATCATAAAAATGCAGCAGAGGCACTCAATCTGATCGGAATTATAAAAGAGTACGAGGGAAATGTCAAACAAGCGCTTACACTTTATTATGAAGGATTGGCTTTTTCCGAAAAGCATAATTTAAAATATTATCCTGCTGTGTTCCGGAATAATTTGGGGATCATTAAAATGAACAGAGGAAATGATTCTGCAGCTTTCGAAGATTTTGTTCATGGCTTGGAGATCGCTCAGCGCGATCAGGATAAGCGCTTGGCAAGCCATATTCAAATGAATATGTGTATCCTCGATGTACGAAGAAATAAAATGCAGGAAGCATCCGAACTTTTTGCACAAGTTCTCCAATATTCAAAAGACAATAATTTGCCGATCGAATTATCGAGTAATTACATCAATTTAGCAACTGCCTTTTTAAATAAAAATGATGGAAAAACAGCTTTATCCTATTACGATTCAGCCATTGTTATTCTGGAAAAGCACCAATTGACCAAAGAATTAAATGAAGCCTATTTAGGCAAGGCAAATGTTCTATTTCAATTGAATGAGATCGATAAAGCGTATGCATTGTTAAGTTCACTCAAAGATTATTTTTCGGAAAATCAAGAAGGAGGAAATACGCCTTATTACTATTATCAGTTATATCAAATTTTTGATGCCAAGCATGATCATAAAAATGCTCTGGAGAATTACATAAAATACAATGATCTACGAACAACACTTGACAATAAGTTGAATACAAAAGTGATTGAGGAGTTGCAACAGAATTATAAAGTACAGCAAAAAGAGATCGAGTTAGAGAAAGAACGTACCAAAACATTAGAGCTCGAGAAAAAAAATCAGGAAGCGCAATACATCAAATGGTTTATTATTTCATTCGCGTCAGCCGTTATCATTTTGATCATGGTACTCTCCTATGTACGTTATTCAAGAAGATTAAAAAAAGAACAGCAATTGTTCAGTCAGCAGTTGATCAAAAATATTGAAGAGGAACGCAAGCGGATTGCCCGCGATCTGCACGATGATATTGGACAATCACTTTCTATGATCAAATCGAAGATCGTGAATGAACGAGCCAAAGCACCTGTTTTATCAGAAACATTAGAAAAAGAGTTGGGAAGCGTGATCGAGCAAACACGGGAGATCTCCCGGAATTTATATCCTTCCAATATCGAAAAGATTGGTTTAGCACGTTCCATTGCTGCGCTGATGGAAGCAGTACAAACTAATACACGACTTGAATGCAGTTCGGATATATCGGAAGCGGTAGAGGTATTATCCATAGCTGTAAAAACGCAAATTTTCAGGATCCTTCAGGAAAGTGTCAATAATACCATTAAACACTCTAATGCGAGTGGATTAAAGATCTCTATTCACGAAGATCATAGTCAGTATACCTTGGTGTATCAGGACAATGGCAAGGGATTCAGAGTAAAAAAAGGATATCAGGGTATTGGTTTGTTATCGATACAGGAAAGAGCGAATATCATTGGAGCGAGTATCGACTTTGATGATAAACAGGAAAAAGGATTTAAGTTTACATTGAAATTCAGAATTAATACGAATTGAGTATGCGACTATTAATAGCAGATGATCATCCTATATTCAGAGCAGGTTTAAAAGAAATTCTTTTAAGTGCTTTCGAAAGATTGCAGCTCACCGAATGTAAAAACGGTGCAGAAGCGATCGATTCCATTCGCTCGGAAAAGCCTTCTATTGCTATTCTCGATATCAATATGCCTGAGTTGAATGGTTTGGAAGTGGCTAAATTGGTGATGAAAGAAAAATTGGCCACAAGGATCATTATTCTTACCATGTATCGCGATACAGAAATGATCAAAAAGG
Source organism: Bacteroidia bacterium (assembly GCA_016786925.1). Taxonomy (GTDB): domain Bacteria; phylum Bacteroidota; class Bacteroidia; order 2-12-FULL-35-15; family 2-12-FULL-35-15; genus 2-12-FULL-35-15. The sequence goes on along the minus strand of JAEUTU010000118.1, from coordinate 5,676 downwards.
CCATGAATTCCGGTGCATACGGTTATATTTTAAAGGATTTTGCTGCCAACGAGATCATTGATTGTATTGAAGAGGTGAAGCAAAATAAAAAATACATCGGACCTGAATTGCAGCGCATCTACAAGGAAATAGAGCATCAAGACAATAAAAAAGATGAGCTTTCACAAATGCTGAAAAGCTTGAGTCAGGCCGAAATCAAAACATTGAAATTGGTGAGTCAAAACAAGTCGACACGCGAAATTGCGGAATTGCTTTTTTTGTCCGAAAAGACCATTGAGAATTACCGCTCCAAGATCTGTCAGAAATTGAACCTGCCACCACGTAACAATAGCTTGTTATTGTGGACTTCCGAGAACAAAGACCTCTTGAGTTCCATCAATGAATTTTAGAAGATAGCCCATCTTCTATACCTGCATTTTTCTATTGTTTATCTGCCTTCGGAATGGTATATTTGCACTCTTTTTTAGCAAAAAATAAAAATGGCAGAAGACAGAATAAATTCAAGCAAAGCACCTGAGCCTGTAGGATCGTATCCGCATGCAAGAAGGGTGGGTAATTTATTATTCCTTTCAGGAGTGGGTCCGCGTGAACGTGGTACTAAAAAAATTCCGGGAGTGGAGTTGGATGAAAAAGGAAACATTATCTCTTACGATATTGAAACACAATGCAAAAGTGTGTTCCAAAATATTAAATACATTCTGGAAGATGCCGGTAGCAGCTGGGATAATATTGTGGATGTGCAGGTATTTCTGACCAATATGAAAGATGATTTTGCTACCTACAACCGTGTGTATGCAGAATGGTTCAAAGATAATCAACCATGCAGGACAACTATTGAGATCAATTGTTTGCCAACACCCATCGCGATCGAATTAAAAGTGATCGCTACAATTTAATGTGATAATGAGCTAATTTGATAATGTGCTAATGCCATTTTCAAATTTTCAAATCAACAAATTTTCAAATTATGACAGCTTACAAAACATACAACAATCTCAATCTTTCGCAAACAGCTAAGGATGTGCAAAAGACCTGGGATGAGAATAAAACATTTGAAAAGTCTATTACTTCGCGTGAAGGAAAAACACCTTTTGTGTTTTATGAAGGACCGCCAAGTGCAAATGGTTTGCCGGGTATTCATCACGTAATGGCGCGTTCTATCAAAGATATTTTTTGTCGCTATAAAACACAAAAAGGATTTCAGGTAAAACGTAAAGCCGGATGGGATACGCATGGATTACCTGTTGAATTAGGCGTTGAGAAAGCATTAGGCATCACTAAAGAAGATATTGGTAAAAAAATTACGGTAGAACAATACAATGTAGAATGCCGTAAAGATGTAATGAAATATACCGATGTATGGGAAGATGTAACCCGCAAAATGGGTTACTGGGTAGATATGAAAGATCCTTACATCACTTACGATAACAAATACATTGAGTCGGTTTGGTGGTTATTGAATAACCTATACAGCAAAGGAATGTTGTACAAAGGTTATACGATCCAACCGTATTCACCTGCCGCAGGAACAGGTTTGTCATCACATGAATTGAACCAGCCGGGTTGCTATAGAGATGTGAAGGATAGAACAGCGGTGGCGCAGTTCAAAGTAAAGTTGGATGAAAAATCAAAGAGCATTATTAATTCAAATCATGGTGATGTTTACTTCTTAGCATGGACGACCACACCATGGACATTGCCATCCAATACTGCTTTGGCTGTGGGAAAGAATATTGAGTATGTTCAAATAGAAACTTATAATCCATTTACACACGAAAAGGTTTGTGTAATATTAGCAAAAGATTTAAAGGAGAAGTTCTTTCCAGCTAAAAATGAAGGATTGGGATTAGATACCTATAAACCTGGAGATAAGGTTATTCCTTTTCAGCAAGTTACTTCGTACAAAGGAGAACAATTAGATGGCATCCGCTACGAACAACTATTACCTTTCACGCAGCCAACTGATGGTGATGCATTCCGTGTGATCATTGGTGATTTTGTGACAACCGAAGATGGTACAGGTATCGTTCACATCGCTCCAAGTTTCGGTGCAGACGATTTTCGTGTTGCCAAACAAAATGGAATTGGCTCATTGACCTTGGTGGATAAGCGTGGTAAATTCTTACCTGAAATAAAAGATGGTGTTTTCTTGTATGGCGAAGAGTATGTAAAAGAAGCTTATTTAACAGATGCTGAAAAACAAGCAGAATTCGCTCATCAGAAACAAGTGTTGGAAGCAGCCGGAAAGATCAAAGAATTAAAAGTGTATTTAAGTGTAGATGAACGTATCGTACTTAAATTACAGGAAGAAGGAAAACTTTTCAAAAAGGAAACATACGAACACAGCTATCCGCATTGTTGGAGAACTGATAAGCCGGTATTGTATTATCCATTGGATTCATGGTTCATCAAAACCACCGATTACAAAGATCGTATGATCGAACTGAACAAAACGATCAACTGGAAACCAGAATCAACAGGTACCGGACGTTTTGGTAACTGGCTGGAAAATTTGAATGACTGGAATCTTTCCCGTTCACGTTTCTGGGGTATTCCAATTCCTATCTGGACAAGTGAAGATAAAACTGAACAGATGATCATCGGTTCGGCTGAACAGTTAAAAACAGAAATTGATAATGCTGTTGCAAAAGGTTATATGCAAAGCAATCCATTGGCTGCATTCAAGCCGGGCGATATGAGTGCTGATAATTACAATACATTCGATCTGCATAAACCGTATGCCGATTCGATCGTGTTAGAAAAGAACGGAAAAAAATTATTCCGTGAACCTGATCTGATCGATGTATGGTTCGATTCAGGTGCTATGCCGTATGCACAATTACATTATCCTTTTGAGAACAAAGAACTGATCGATAATAAAAAATATTATCCTGCTGATTTTATTGCAGAAGGTGTGGATCAAACACGTGGATGGTTCTTTACATTACATGCTATTGCAACGATGTGTTTTGATTCGGTTGCATTTAAAAATGTTGTATCGAACGGATTGGTGTTGGATAAGAATGGCAGCAAAATGAGTAAACGTTTGGGTAATGCCATCGATCCATTTGAGACCATCGAAAAATACGGTCCGGATGCTACCCGCTGGTACATGATCACCAATGCTGCTCCTTGGGATAATCTTAAATTTGATATTGAAGGAATTGCTGAAGTACAACGTAAATTTTTCGGAACACTTCATAATACCTATTCATTCTTTGCATTGTATGCCAACGTAGATGGATTCAATTACAAAGAAGCTGAAGTTCCATTGAATGATCGTCCGGAGATCGATCGTTGGATCTTATCAGAATTAAATACATTGATCAAAAAAGTAGACGAAGCCTATAATGATTACGAGCCACACCGTGCAGGCCGTTTGATCGAAGATTTTGTGGATGAGCATTTGAGTAACTGGTACGTTCGTCTTTGCCGCAGACGTTTCTGGAAAGGAGAATATTCTACCGATAAGATCGCAGCGTATCAAACATTGTATCGTTGTTTGGAAGTGATCGCACAATTATCAGCACCAATTGCTCCATTCTTTATGGATCGTTTATATACCGATTTGAATGCTGTAACTAAGCGCGATGCTTCAGAGTCGATCCACTTGAGCAATTTCCCGGTAGCGGATGAAAAACAGATCGACAAAGATCTGGAAGAGCGTATGGAATTGGCGCAAAAGATCTCTTCCATGATCTTATCTATCCGTAAAAAAGAGAATATCCGTGTTCGTCAGCCATTGACGACCATCCAAATTCCTGTATTAGATGATAGCATCAAGGCAAAAATTGAAGCTGTGAAAGATCTGATCTTATCGGAAGTGAATGTAAAGAATATTGAATTTGTAAGTGAGGCGGATACGCAGATCGTAAAAAATCTGAAGTTGAATTTCAAAACATTGGGTAAGAAATGCGGTAAGCACATGAAAGCGGTTCAGGCTTTTGCCAATGAAAATGCAAATGCTATCATTTCGGGAGTTGAGAAAGAAGGAAAATTTGAGATCAAGATCGAGTCGGATTCTATCATTTTGGAGAACGAAGATGTAGAGATCATTCCGGTAGACATCCCAGGTTGGAAGGTAGCGAACTCAGGACAACTAACTGTAGCTCTGGATGTTACGATCACGGAGGCCCTAAAAGAAGAAGGCTTGGCCAGAGAGTTGGTGAACAGGATCCAGAACTTGCGTAAGGATAATAATCTGGAGCTAACCGACCGTATTGATGTGAAAATTCAGAGAAATTCTGCTATAAATTCTGCCATAAACAATAATTTGGACTATATTTGCGCGGAAATTTTAGCATCTTCGTTAGAACTAGTTGATAACGTGGACACTACAAAGGGTTCGGAAGTGGAGTTGGAAGAAGATGTTAAAACAATAATTACAATAACTAAACTACTAAATTAATTTACAATGGCTAAAAAAACGCAAAAAGGAAAACCTGCAAAAAAAGCGGCTAAACCTGCAAAAAAAGCGGTAGCTAAAAAGCCTGCAAAGAAAGCGGCTCCTAAGAAACCTGCCCGTACGTCAGGCGGGGCTGCTAAACCTGTAAAGAAAGCAGCTCCTAAAAAAGCAGCAAAACCTGCCCGTCCGGCAGGCGGGAAAGTAGCTCCTAAAAAAGCTGCTAAACCGGTTAAAAAAGCAGTAGCTAAAAAACCTGTAAAAAAGGTTGTAAAGAAAGTTGTTGCTAAGAAAGTTGTAAAAAAACCTGCCCGTCCGGCAGGCGGGGCAGCAAAACCAGTTAAAAAAGCAGTAGCTAAAAAGCCTGTAAAAAAAGTAGTTAAAAAAGTAGTTAAAAAAGTTGTTGCTAAGAAAGTAGCAAAGAAAGCAGCAAAACCTGTAAAAAAGGTAGCTCCTAAAAAAGCTGTTGCTAAAAAGGTAGTAGCTAAAAAAGCGGCTAAGCCTGCAAAAGCAGTTAAACCTGCAAAAGTAGCGAAACCGGTTGCAAAACCAGTTCCTGCAAAACCAGTGGTAGCTGTAAAACCTGTAGTAGCAAAACCAGCTCCTGCACCGGTTGTAAAGAAAAAAGCAGAACGTTCAGTTGATTTGGACGATGATGGAAAAAGAAGAGCTTCTTACGATGATGCTCCAATGGTAGTGGAATACAAAACTCCTTCTATCCGTAAACCATTAGGTCCAACTCCTAAGCCACATGTGAATACAGATACTCGTACACGTTATTCAGATGCTGAATTAAAAGAGTTCAAGCAATTGATCCTTAAAAAATTGGAAGATGCTCAAAAAGATTACGAATTATTAAAGAGCACGCTTTCTCATAAAGATGATCATGGTACAGATGATACTTCTCCTACCTTCAAATTGTTGGAAGATGGATCTGATGTATTATCAAAAGAGGAAACTGCACACTTAGCAGCTCGTCAGGAGAAATTCATCCAAAATTTGCAAAATGCTTTGATCCGTATCGAGAACAAAACATACGGTATTTGCCGTGCAACTGGTAAATTGATCTCTAAAGAGCGTTTACGTTCTGTTCCTCATGCTACTTTAGCAATTGAAGCGAAATTAGAGCAAAACAATTAATACAAATTTTTGTAAATATTTCTTAAGAAAGGTTACCATTGTGTAACCTTTCTTTATTTTTGTGCACCTGATTAAAATATACAGCTCGTGAAAAAGCCATTGATACTTATCTTCTCTATTTTGCTCATCGATCA
>JAEUTU010000088.1 GCA_016786925.1 Bacteroidia bacterium | reverse complement strand
ATTTCAAGCAAAAGCCTCTCTCGTTAACAAAAAAGGTGCTTTTCAAAGGTATTTTGTGGTTTATTCCTTTTTTGTTAACTTTACTACAGGCCGAATGTTTCCATACTCTTCGCCACTGTCGGCAAAGCACGGGGAACGTTAGCACCAATGTAAAACCAACGACAATGACACGATTAACAAGTTATACTTTTTTAGTACTGTTGCTACTCCTCGGACATCAAACTATCGGACAGACCATCACGCATTCAAAAGATAGTAGCTGCCTAACAGTAAAAATATTTGAAGTTGTAGGGATGACTGATTTAATGGATTGTAACCTAATAATTGCCAATTCCCACGATACCCTAATTATTAAAACGGGTAATATTCAAAATCTATATTTTAAGCTAGACTCTGGTGTTTCTTATACCGCAACCGTATCAAAGACAGGTTATGAAACCATAATCACATCTTGGACTTATCCAGACACTTCAGCATATGTAGAAATTGAATTTTTTATACCTAAAGTAAATCTCACTAAAGACGAGAAGAAAATGGCCCATGTAAATACAAGTAGATTAAAAGAATGGAATGAAGAAAATCGTGGTGGATTTCAAAAAATAACTCCAAATAAAAATGACTTCTTTACTGCAAGAATAAGAACAAAGAGTTCAGGCGTAGAAACCAGATACGCATCTTACGATGAGACTTTCGAGACTCACGCAATTGTATTGTATACCATGAGCCCATATTTTGGACCAAGCGAATGTGAGAAAAAAGCACAAGCACATTTTGGTTTCACTTGTTCAGCATCAAGTCATATGAATGATCGCGAATTTAGGAGGAAGAATAAAAAAGCCGAAAAAATTCTATTGAAAAGAAATGGAAAAAACTGGAAAGAAGAATATAATAAAATGGTAATTGATTGCTAATCATGGAAAGTAACTGGTACTAACACCACCTACCAGTAATTGGCGCGGACGAGGTAATAGAAAGTTTTGTATCTTTAAACAACCGTTGGTCGGTATAGACAGTTGAGTGTTCCAAACGCCAACTACTGGTAGCCGGAAAACGTTAGTACAATATAATAAAACAAAAAATGAAACGCCAATTACAGATTTTAACTATTAGCATAGGTATTTTGATCCTACAGACAATTACAGGTTGTAAAAAATACACTTGTGAATGCACAGCATATAATTTAAATGATCCGGCACAAGGGGCACAGACAAATTATAAAGTCAAAAAAAGAGATAGAGATGAAATGTGTACCGCAAAATCTACACAGCCTGACATTAATGGTAATTATACCACTTGTGTAATTAAATAATGGCAGATAGGATAAATCTGACTCTACTTGAATTGAAAAACGAGGTTCTCGTATTACTACACATTCAAATTTTCGGAAAGTATTAAACACCTCAATCTCACTAAATCTGAGAGATTTAGTGATCCTGCAAAGAACTATAAACTTATGGTTCAAATTTTTATTATTAAATTAGCATAAGTACTATTGAAAAAAGTATACAGTTAAAGGCTTGTGAAAAACCAAACCCATGAAAAAAACAATTCTATTTTCGATCATCATCCTAAGCATCAGCAGCAAAATGCTAGGGCAGTCGGTATGGACCATTGGTCCCATGTTTCATTACAACTTTGGTGGAGAAAAAAGACATTTCTCTTTTGCTATTGAAACGGCTTATTGGAACATCAAAAATTTTCCCTACAGCATTGATGCTGGAATTGAGTTTGGCAAAAAACGTGTTCGTTTATACAGTGAGCTTCAAACAGGTTTCGGCATTGCAGGTATTTCAGCCGGACCGGTTTTAGAGATCAATAAAGCTGAACGGAAAGCGCATTTGGGTATTCAAAGTACCGTATGGATGAATTATTTTATAGGATTAGACTATAGATACAGACGAATTGATAAAACCAACTTTTACTGCGTAGGGACGTATGGAAAAATTCCTTTTGCTACAAAAGACTGGGATTCGGGCTCATCCAATGGCCGCGATTATGATTGGGATTGATTAGAACAGGCCTGTTACTTGTTATTCATTTATGAATTTAAAAGCAATGAAAATATTCAAACACATACTCATTTTGGCAACAGTGTTTTTGTTTTCCTGCACACAAGCAGAACAAAAAAATGAGAACACAAAAACTGAAACACAAAAAGAGAATACGGAAGCAGCGATAGACAAGCCGGGCATTGCTTTGCAATTCATCAATGCTTATGTAGAGAATGCAAATAAAATGAAGAATGCAATACCTGTTGCAGAATGGAGCCTATCAAATGAATTGGCCAGTGCTTCATTAAAAACAGAACTTAAACGGATAGTAGATGAAGCGAATCAGCAAGATCCGGAATTGGGCTTAGGGACTGATCCATTATTGGATGCACAAGATTATCCCGAAAAGGGATTTGAACTAGAATCGTATGATGAACAAACGAATTACTTAGTAGTAAAAGGCAAAGAGCAACCGGAGTTTAAATTAAGCATGAAGCTGGTACAAGAAAACAACACATGGTTAGTGGAAGGATGCGGCATGGTGAACATCCCGGACAATAAAAGAATAAAAAGATAAAATTATTTCTGGATCAGCTCAACGCCTTTGTCGGTAAGTTTTACCAGGCGGTCTTTATACAAAGCACCCACAGCTTTTTTAAATGCTTTTTTACTGATCTGTAAAGCTGCTTTTATTTCTTCGGGTGAGCTACCATCGTGCAAAGGCAAGAAACCATTTTTCTCTTTCAACAGGTTCAACAATCTCCATTTTACATCATCTACCAATTCAAATCCCGCTTTCTGTAAACTCAAGTCGATCTTATTATCCTCACGGATCAATTTTACAAACCCTTTTAATTTATCGCCAATACGGATGCTATCAAAGATCTCGTTCTTGTAGATCAAGCCGGTGTAACGGTTGTTAATGATGGCATTCAAACCTTTATCGGTTTCGGAATACACAAGCAGATCTACCACATCGCCTTGTTGAAGATCAATCTCATCGCGTTCAATGAATTTATTTAATTTAGCAGACGCTACAATTCTGTTACTCTTTTCATCGGTATATACATACACCACATAACTCTTTCCCGGACTCATTCTGTTGGGTTGTTCACTAAAAGGAACTAAAAGATCTTTGTCCATTCCCCAATCTAAAAATGCTCCGAAATTATTCACTTGTTTTGCTTCCAAAAAAGCAAATTCACCACTGATGGCATAGGGCTCAACAGTAGTTGCTATCAAACGGTCGTCCGAATCACGAAATACAAATACATCTAATATATCGCCCATTTGAGTTCCTTTCGGAACCCATTTGTGTGGTAACAATACTTCCACATCATCCTTACGCAGATAGATACCAAAATCCATATGCTTCACCACTTCCATCTCATTGTATTTACCTACTTCTATCATTTTTATTCTCTTGTTTTGTTATGTGATATGTTATTTATTTAATTCATCAATCGTCCTTCATCATTCATCAATCCTAAACCGTTCTCGATACAGCTCGTTCCTCGCCACCTGTCTGCCGACAGGCAGGCTCGAACTGACATCAATCCTCAATCATCCCTCACCAATCACCCTTCATCAATCGTCAATCATCCGTCACTCCACATCAATCATCAACCCTCCTCCACATTTATAATTTAGAATCTATCATTTATAATTTCCACCCGACATCCCTCATCAATCCACTATTCGTAATTCGTTTTTTCGTAACGATTCGTAGTTCGATTACAAGTTCCCTTCTTCGTTCTCATCACGTTTTTTCACATTCTCTAAAATGGAAGTAACGATCGATAATATAAAACTGAAGAGCAATGCCCACCAGAAACCATCTACTCTGAATCCATCCACTAGCTTAGACGCCCAAATGATCATCAAGGCATTGATCACCAAGAGGAATAAACCAAATGTAAAAAAGGTAACCGGAATGGTGAGCACGATCATAATCGGTTTTACCACTGCATTCAAAAATGCCAATACAGCCGCTACAATAATGGCTGTAAAAATATTATTATCCTGTACTTCTACACCCGGTAATAAAAAGCTGGAGATAAGTACTGCTAAAGTTGAAATGATGAGTTGAATAATAAAACGCATACGATTCTCTTAAAAAATTATTGAACAAAGGTACATATTATTTGTGGAGCAGATGAGCAATTGCTCTGGCGCATTTTTGTCCGTCAATAGCAGCCGATACAATTCCTCCTGCATACCCTGCTCCTTCGGCACAAGGATACAAACCTTGTATCTGTGGATGCTGCAATGTTTCATGATCGCGCGGGATACGCACAGGCGATGAGGTACGCGACTCCACTCCAACAATCACCGCATCATTACTTAAATAACCACGCATCTTTTTACCAAATTCAGCAAAGCCTAATTGTAATCGTTTTCCGATCTCGGGAGGCAATAAGTGATTCAACTCAGCCGACTTAACACCGGGTTGATACGACACATCGGGCAATGACTGAGAATATTTTCCATTCACAAAATCAGCTAAACGTTGTGCAGGTGCAGTTTGACCGTGTGCTGTTGCACTCATCACATTGCCTCCGGCATTCCAGGCCATCTTTTCCAATGCCTGTTGATAGCGTAATCCGGCAAGCGGA
>JAEUTU010000119.1 GCA_016786925.1 Bacteroidia bacterium | reverse complement strand
GAGGTTATGACGACATTGAAAATTTTTAATTGCCTTTAACAGTTTAATGGAATCGTTACCAGAATATTCATCAAAATAGTCGTGGCTAAGTATTAACCGCTGTTTCAAACGATCATTAAAAGTGATCGAATCCGACTCTCTACTCGCCAAGCTATCCCATTCAATACCTTCAAATTCTTTCTTAAACATTTTTAGAGCAAACTTTAAACTCTGATAAGCGGTATCACGAGGTTCTAAACTATCAATAGTAACTTTGAAGTTATTTTTAGAAAAACTCTGATCAAAAAGTGCTACCAAATTCGTATCCAGTTTCTCGGGATGCCATTCAAAAGTCAAACTATCCGAATTCATTCTTCCTTTGGAAACATGTACCATCAAAGTAAAAAAAGCATCTGTTAATAACACATCAGCTTCATACAGTTTTACTGCATCATATTTTTTATTGATGGAATCTCTGCTTGTTTTAATTAAACTATCAATTTTATGATAGTGGTAATCGTCAGGGATCAATCCGTATTCATCAACAGCAGCTAATAAATTCATAAGTGAATCTGCTGAAGGGTTTCGCTTCCCTTTATCGGTCCATAAATGAACGAAACTTTTCTTTGAATACAACTCTACAAAAAACTTTGTTGCATACAAAGTATCATCTGCCAGAAAAAGAAACTGTGCTGTATCTGCTTGCTCTAATTCATCCCTAAGCAATTTATCCACTTCCTCATTGATCATTTCAGGTTTTTCAACCAGCACAACAGGCTTAGTCTTTTCTTTAGAGCATTTATTACAAGCTGTAATAAATAAAAGTAGTAGAATAAACAGATATGAATAGTTTGTTTTCAAAAAGATTTATTTTGCTCTTCAAAGGTATGTAATTAGCGCTAAACAATTAACTTTGTATCACTCAAATTATACATTCGTGATATTAGTAACAGGCGGAACCGGTTTAGTTGGAACACATCTTTTATATGACCTTTGCAGGTCAGGAAAAAAAGTGCGTGCTATAAAACGAACGGAAAGTAATTTAAAAAATGTAGAGAAGGTTTTTTCCTATTATACAAATACTCCACAAGCACTTTTACAAAACATCGAATGGGTGAATGCCGATCTTCTCGATATATACTCTATTCTTGAAGTGATGGATGGCGTGGAAGAAGTATATCATTGTGCTGCCATGGTTTCTTTTGAACCGGAGCATGAAGAAGAAATGATGAAGATCAATATTGATGGGACCGCAAATATGGTGAATGCATCATTGGAAAAAAGTGTAAAAAAATTCTGTCATGTAAGTTCAATCGCTAGCATTGGAAAACCTGAACATGTTAGCATAAGTACTGAAGAACATTTTTGGAAAGCATCGCCCGACAATTCCAACTACGCCATCAGTAAATATGGAGCAGAACGCGAGGTTTGGAGAGCATCTGAAGAGGGATTAAATGTTGTGATCGTTAATCCATCTTTGATAATTGGTGCCGGTAACTGGACACAAAGCAGCTCCAATATGTTTACCAAAGCATACAAAGGAATTAAATATTACACCAACGGACAGAATGGCTTTGTAGATGTACGTGATGTGGCGACATTGATGATCAAACTAATGGAGAATAACATCTTTAACGAACGTTTCCTGATCAATTCGGAAAACATTCTTTACAAAACATTCTTTGATCACATACATGTTGCATTCGGGAAAGCCAAACCAAGTATCAAAGCCGGAAAATTTTTAAGTGGATTTGCCTGGAGAATGGAAAAGCTGCGTCACCTGTTAACAGGCTCAAAACCTCTTATCACAAAAGAAACAGCGCGTTCGGCACACCGTGTCAGAAACTACTCCAATAAAAAGATCTTAGCTCAGTTTCCTGATTTTAAGTTCATTCCCGTTGAACAATCCATAAAAGATACTTGTAAATTATTTTTGCTAGACCATGGAAAGTAGGATCATTTTTGATTCATTACTTCTGCCTGCATTTTACTCAGATCATTCAGCACCAATTGATAAATATCTACCAATAACTGCGGATGTTGTGTATAGTATAAAAAACTATCGTCATACTGCTGTTTGGTGATATTGTGCTTTTTAAAAATGTCGGCATTAGGGATCAGATTATTCCCCGGCAATGTAATACTAGGATTATTCGGATTAGGTACATTCATATTCATGGTTGCCTCCAACAAATGCACATCTACCATCACCTTGGCCATTTGTTCCTGTGAAAGAACATTCTCCGGAATAGAGGCCGAATGATTATCGCTACAAGCGAAAAGAATAAATGCAGATAGAATAAAAAATATTTTTCTCATACGATATGAATGCAAAGTTAGTATAAAAATTTAAGCTAAATTTGTGCCAATGAGCACATTCGCAAATAAAGTGGTATGGATCACGGGAGCATCTTCCGGAATTGGAGAGGCCCTGGCAAAAGTTTTTGCCCAACAAGGCAGTAAACTGATCCTTTCCTCCCGCAGAAAAGAGGAATTGGAGCGTGTCAAAACAGAATTAAAACTGAATGATGAGCAGGTGCTTATTTTGCCTATAGATTTAGCTGATACAAGCAAAGCCAATGATTACACACAACAAGTGATCTCTAAATTTGGCCGTATCGACATTTTGATCAACAATGGTGGTATCAGTCAGCGTTCTCTTACAAAAGACACTCCCATTGACATTGACCGCAAGATCATGGAAGTGAATTTTTTCGGAACCATTGCTCTTACCAAAAGCGTATTGCATATTATGCTTCAGCAAAAGAGTGGACACATTGTTGCGATGAGCAGTATTGCCGGCAAATTCGGATTCTATTTCCGTTCTGCCTATTCAGCTTCAAAACACGCCTTACATGGATTCTTTGAATCATTAAGAATGGAGATCCATAAAGACAATGTGAATGTAATGATCGTTTGCCCCGGCAAGATCAAAACGAACATTTCCATTAATGCGATCAAGGGAGATGGAAGCACCCACAACAAAATGGATGAAAGTCAGGCAAATGGTGTTAGTGCCGAAGAATGTGCCAAACAGATATTAAAAGGATTAGAAAACAACACCGAAGAATTATTTATCGGAGGAAAAGAATTGAGAGGCGTATTGGTAAAACGATTGTTTCCTAAACTATTCTCCAAACTCATCAGAAAACAAAAACCCGAATAACATTTTTAGAATTATTATTATGAGCAAACCAACGATAGCAGGGATCCAACAAGTAGGAATAGGAATACCAAATGTACATGAAGCATTCAAATGGTACCGTCAACATTTCGGAATGGACATCCCTATTTTTGAAGAAGCAGCGGAAGCTAATTTAATGTTACCATATACAGGTGGCAAACCACACATGCGTCATGCTATTCTTGCTATTAATATGAAAGGTGGCGGTGGATTTGAGATCTGGCAATATACCAGTCGCAAACCCGAACCTTGCTCTTTTGAATTACAGCTAGGTGATCTTGGTTTCTATTGCGCACGCATGAAAACAAGCGATGTAAAAGGTTCTTATGAATTTTTAAAGTCAAAAAAAGTAAACATTGTAAGTGAACTTACAAAAGATGCAGGTGGTAATGATACGTTCTACTTACGTGACCCATGGAATAATTTGTTTCAAATTGTAAAAAGCAATTCATGGTTCGGAAAAGGAATGCAGCTAACAGGAGGACCTGCAGGAATGATGGTTGGTGTGAGTGACATTGAACGTTCAAAACAATTCTATTCCGATATTTTAGGATACGATACCGTTGTTTACGACAAAGAAGGAGTGTTTGAAGATCTTAAAAACCTTCCAAGCGGAACAAATAAAGTACGAAGAGTATTATTAAAACATAGTAAACCAAGAGTAGGAGCTTTCTCACAGCTACTAGGTGAAAGCGAAATTGAATTGATAAAGGTCTACGACCGCACACCAAGAAAAATATTCGAGAACAGATTCTGGGGCGACCAAGGGTTCATTCACTTGTGCTTTGACATTACTAACCAAAAAGCAATGAAAGAATTATGTGCTGCTAAAGGACATCCGTTTACAGTGGATAGTGGTGAAAAATTCGATATGGGCGAAGCGGCAGGACACTTCAGTTATATAGAAGACCCGGATGGAGCATTGATCGAATTTGTGGAGACCAAGAAAATCCCGATCATGAAAAAATTGGGATGGTATTTAGACCTTCGCAAACGTGATGCTTTAAAGCCATTACCAACATGGATGTTAAAAGCATTGAAGTTTAACAGGGTGAAGGATTAGAAAAATTTTGACCTAATTCAAAAGCATTGCATCTCGTTAGGTATCTTTGTAAAAAATAGTATTGAAGAGCATCTGATTGTTTAATATGATGTATTTAACAAGTTAACAAAACCAACCTGATGGGACAATTGGACGAGTTATGGGATGTTTTTCAATATTTAACAAATAAACATTAAACATGACTGTATTCGTATTACCAAATTCTGAATTAGAAATTAGAGAAAAAATAGATTCTTTCAAAAGAAATTTCATCGTATTTCTAAATGATAAAATTGAGAAAAAAGAAATAAACATCAAGAAAGAAAACATAATTGATTATATGCCTCAAGGTTATTTGCCTATAAACGGTGTTTGGGGCTTTCAGATTTCTTCAAAATTAGACCAATTACTTTCAAAGGAGAATTTCGATGAACTAAATAGAATTTGGGAGAGTAGTTAATGGGACAAATCATTTATTCTTTTTCATCCAGATGTCAATGCACTGAAACAATGAGCCATTAATCTCATTTAACAAAAAAGAATCCTGCTTTATTGGGTCCCACATAAAATCACTAATCATATAATAATATTTCACTTTAGTTCTTTCAAGAGTATAATTTGTGAATGTATTTATATCTCGAGGATCATCATATCGAACAAAACGAACTGAATAAGAATCTCCATCATCCCTTCTAATACTATGAGGATCCAATGCAATAATAAAATTATCCGACTTGTCTTCTAGAATCCAATCGAATATATTAAAGTGAAACTCTTTAAAAAAGGAAATTTTAATAAGTCCTTTTTCTCTTATCTCACTATTTATAAAATCTAAACTTTTCGAACGTTTAGAATAATTGAAATACGAATACCCTAATGGAAATGATAAAACAATTAGAATTACTAAAACAACTTTTAAATATTTCATTTCATAAAGATATATTAAAATGAAAAATGATCAAACATAATCTTATAACCAAAAACAATATTGTTACGAAAATATATAAAATTAGGTGGTAGACCAAAGATCTAAAACAACTATCTTTGCCTAGCAATGCAGATCCTCCTTACCACACTCAACTCCAAATATATTCACATGAATCTTGCAATTCGTTTATTATACGAATTGAACAAGAAACAGGAGGGATTGGATTGGAAAGAGTTTACTATAAAGGAAGATAAAGAGGAAGTAGCTCTCTATTGCAGCAAATACAATATTATTGCCTTTAGCTGTTACATCTGGAACATCACACAAACATTAGAAGTTGTAAAAAAGATCAAAGCACTTAATCCGTCCTGCAAAATACTATTGGGTGGCCCCGAAGTTAGTTACGACTGGAAAGAGGTCATTGCATTACCTGAAGTTGATTACATTATTGTTGGAGAAGGAGAAATCCCTTTTACTGAATTCATAGAACACTACCCGGCAGTCGAACAAGTTCCGGGATTGGTTTGGAAAAAAGAAGGAGTTGCTAATGAGAATAAAGCTCCTGCCATGTTCGATCTAAAGAACTTTGCAGGCATCAATCCTTATATTAACGATAAACCCGAAGAATTATACAACAAGGTTTGTTATATTGAAACATCCAGAGGTTGCCCCTATAAATGTGAGTTTTGCTTAGCAAGTCTGGATAATAAGGTTCGTTATCTCCCAATTGAAGATATCAAATCCAACTTATTGTATTTGATGCAACATGGGAGAGTTATCAAATTCTTAGACCGCACCTTCAATATCAAGAAGGATTTCACCATTGACATTTTTAAATTCATTCTGGAACATCACCGCCCGGGAAATGTTTTTCAGTTTGAGATAACGGCAGATATCGTTCATCCCGATATTATTCAATTCATTCATGAACATGTTCCCAAAGGATTGTTCCGCTTTGAAATTGGCATCCAAACGGTTAATCAAAAAGCCAATTTAGAAGTAAGTCGCAAGCAGAACTTCGACAAGACCAGAAGCATCATTCAGCAACTTTCAGATAAGATAGAAATGCATCTCGATCTGATCGTTGGATTGCCACTAGACTATTGGGAAGACATCAAATACAGTTTCGAGGAAGTGTTCAAACTATTTGCTCCTGAATTGCAATTAGGCTTTTTGAAATTCTTAAAAGGAACACCTGTGCGTGATAAACACGAGCAGCATGGGTTCAAATTCGACCCGAATCCGCCCTACCAGATTATTGAAAGTAATTTTTTGTCCAAAGAACAACTGCATCAGATAACATTGGTAGAACATGCCTTGGAGATCTACTGGAATAAAAAACGTGCTTGCAATACATTAAAATATGTAACAGCCAATTACTCTATTTTCGACTTTTTATTAGGTCTGGGTTTACATTTTGAATCTAAGCGGGACCTTCATAAATTCTCACTATTGGATGTTTATGAGATCATGAATGAATATGTGGCAGCCAATTATGCAGATGATAAAACCATTCCTCAATTAATAGGAATCGATTATTACTTGCATCACAAAGTAAAACCGCAAACACTTTTCCTTCAAGAGATTGAAAGAGTAGAAAAGAACAAACTGATCGAAGCTAAAAGATTAAATCATCATAAGTACCGCCATATCATACTGCCACTTGATTTTAACTTTGAAAAACTTGAAAAGGAAAATAAAGTGGAAAAAGAAAATTATCACTTAATTTTGCAGTACGATGGTGTGAATAAAGCAGAAGTGATCTATTCTCATTCCTAAAACAAACATTATGAAACTTGATCATCCCGAATTAGTTGACCTTCTCAAAAGAGCTTATTCGGCTGAAAAAGCGGCTGCATTTGCTTACATTGGCCATGCGGCTTCAGTTAAAGATTCGGAAGAAAAAAAGGCCATCAAACAGATCGAGATCGATGAGTGGAATCACCGTGAAGAGGTTTTAAAGTTAATGAAGCAATACAATGTTCCAATTTCCAACTATTACGAATTTAAATTTCATGTAATAGGTAAACTTATTTCTGCCAGTTGCTTTGTTATTGGCTGGTTTATGCCTTTTTATTTTGCAGGAAGACTGGAAAGCGGGAATGTATGCGAATACTTTAGAATGAAACAATATTTTAATTCACTCGGAATAAAGGAGCATGATGTGATCCTATATGAAATGGGAATAAAAGAAAAGGAGCATGAGGTTTATTTTTTAGAGCAAATAAAAACCAGCAAAGCACTTCCAATTTTCGAGAAATTATTCGCTTGGGGATTACTGAAAAGCTTTAACAATATTGACCTGGAGAAAAAATATCCGGTTGAGAATTCCGATATCTATTGCAAGAAAAAATAAATGGAGATCAGCATTAATAACATATTCAATATTAAAACCGATCTTGAATTCAGGAGAATGGCACTTGACATCTTCCGGTATCAGGCAGAGAATAATATTGTTTACAAGCAGTATCTTCAATCATTGCGCATTTCAGTTGAAAGCATCGATCAAATTGAAAAGATCCCTTTTATACCTGTTGAATTTTTCAAATCATTTGAAGTAATAACTGGTTCCATTTTAGACGAACATCTATCGAAGCTATTCACCAGCAGCGGGACAACAGGACAGATCACCAGCAAACATTATGTAAAAGATGTTTCCATTTACGAGAAAAGTTTTACAAGGGCATTTGAACTATTTTACGGAAACATTCATGAATATTGTATTCTGGCCTTACTTCCCTCCTATCTGGAACGGGAAGGCTCCTCATTGGTGTATATGGCCGATGATCTGATCAAAAAAAGCAAACACCATGAAAGTGGTTTCTATTTGCATAATTATGATGAGTTGATCTTAACGCTTCAGAATCTACAAGATAAAAAACAAAAAACACTATTATTAGGCGTTACCTATGCGTTACTCGATGTGGTGGAGCAATTCCCTTTATTCCGTGGGGGAAATAACTTAATAGTTATGGAGACAGGTGGCATGAAAGGAAAAAGAAAAGAAATGATCCGGGAAGAACTACATGCTGTTTTATGTGAAGGATTTGGAGTGAACACTATTCATTCGGAATACGGTATGACCGAATTGTTATCACAAGCTTATTCAAAAGGCAATGGCGTTTTTAATTGTCCACCCTGGATGAAAATTCTGATAAGAGATACGAATGATCCATTCAGCTATTTACCACATGGCCGGACAGGAGGCATCAATGTGATCGATCTTGCCAATATCCATTCTTGTTCATTCATAGCGACACAAGATCTAGGAAAAACAAACCCTAACACTTCTTTTGAAGTATTAGGGCGTTTTGATAATAGTGATATTAGAGGATGTAATTTGTTAGTGCAATAGATCAAATTGCTTTTAACACAAAATAATTTTTCTTCCCTTTTTGAATCAACATATATTTATTGTTGATCAAATGATTAGCACTTACTTTCATTTCTAAGTCTTCCACCTTTGACTTGTTCAAAGCAACACCACCACCTTGGATCATTTTGCGGGCTTCGCCTTTTGAAGGAAACACTTTTGTTTTATCAGCTAAAAGATCAACCACTGGAATACCTGCTTGCAAATCGGTTTTAGAAATATCAAATTGAGGAACACCATCAAAAATATCTAAGAACAGATCTTCCGATAATTTTCCAAGATCTTCAATTGTTCCGTTAAACAATATTTGTGAGGCCTCCACCGCTGCATTATAATCCTCTTCAGAATGAACACGAATTGTAATATCTTTTGCCAGTGCTTTTTGCAATACACGCAAATGAGGAGCCTTTTCATGTTCCGCTTCTAATGCATCTACTTCATCTTTACTAAATAAAGTGAATATACGAATATAGGTTTTTGTATCGGCATCACTTGCATTTAGCCAGAATTGATAAAACTTATACGGTGACGTTTTTGTTCTATCCAACCAAACATTACCACTTTCTGTTTTTCCGAATTTAGTTCCATCCGCTTTTTTGATCAATGGTGTTGTTAAAGCAAAAGCTTCGCCACCATCTTTTCTACGTATCAATTCCGTTCCAGTAACAATATTTCCCCACTGATCAGAGCCACCCATCTGCAATTTGATCCCTTTATTCTTCCATAAATAATAGAAATCATATCCTTGAACAAGCTGGTAACTAAACTCTGTAAAACTCATTCCATTTTCCAAACGATTCTTTACAGAATCTTTAGACATCATATAGTTAACAGTAATGTGTTTACCCACATCACGAATGAATTCTAAAAAACTAAATCCTTTGAACCAATCGTAATTATTAACGATCTCGGCACTATTTGGTCCACAATTAAAATCCAGAAATTTCTCCAGTTGTTTTTTTTGTGAATTCAAATTATGATTCAATGTTGCTTCATCCAACAAATTACGTTCTGCTGATTTACCGGAGGGATCGCCCACCATTCCTGTCGCTCCGCCAACCAATGCAATCGGTTTATGCCCTGCTTTTTGAAAGTGTAACAAGGTCATGATCTGCACCATATTCCCTACACCCAAGGAATCAGAGGTTGGATCAAAACCAATGTAACCGGTTACCACTTCCTTGGTCAATAACTCTTCCGTTCCAGGCATGATATCTTGCAACATGCCACGCCATTTTAATTCCTCTACAAAATTCTTATTCATATCCTTATTTTGATTCGCAAATATAAGAAGGATTGCTAATAATCTCTGCTTTTATTAAGCAGGATGAAGCAAAAAACTGTAAATTCGTAGAAACAATAATTCGTAAAAGGTGAGCATTTATTCAAAAAAACAACAATGGAAATTATGGCTATTCTCGGCTGCCATCCTCATTGTGAGTGCTTCACTATGGTACACCAACACGTTGGTTAGCAAAATAGCAGAAGAAGAAAGGGATAAAGTGAAGCTATGGGCCGATGCGATCCAGAAAAAAGTAAATCTTGTTAAGTACACCAACGAACTGTTTGATAAAATAAAGATTGAAGAGCGTAAAAAGGTTGAATTATGGGCAGAAGCCACTCGTCAGCTTTCACAGGATCTTACCGACTATGGATTTGTATTGAAAGTAGTTTCCGACAATACAACTGTTCCAGTTATCCTCGCTGATGAACATGGCACACCGATCACCTCCAGAAACCTGGATCCGGAAAAAGAAAACGACAAGACCTATCTGAAGCTGCAAATGCAGGCTATGCGCGCAGCAAAGGATCCAATCGAAATATCCATTTACAAGGGACAAAAAAACTATTTGTATTACAAGGACTCTAAACTTTTCTCTGAATTAAAAATTGTATTGGACGATCTGGTAGAATCATTCATTTCCGAAGTAGCTGTGAACTCGGCCTCTGTGCCTGTCATATATACCGACTCTACACACACCATTGTACATGCTTATGGAAATGTAGATTCTGTAAAGATCAAAGACCCTTCATTTTTGGCCGCCACAATTGCAGAAATGGAAAAGCAGAATACACCTATTGAAGTGCAATTTGGAACAGGTGGAAAAAATTATATCTTTTATCAGGAATCAACCTTGCTGACTCAACTCAAATACTATCCATTTATCATGTTCGGGATCATCGGAGTGTTTCTTTTAGTCGCATACCTCATGTTCAGCACTGCTCGAAGAGTAGAACAAAACCAGGTTTGGGTAGGGATGGCTAAAGAAACGGCACATCAACTAGGAACACCACTTTCATCCTTAATGGCATGGCTAGAATATTTAAGATCGAAAGGTCTTGACCCGGAAACAGCAATAGAGATCGAAAAAGATGTTAAACGATTAGAAACGATCACTGAGCGTTTTTCAAAAATAGGCTCAGTTCCAAAATTAGATACTGTTGATGTTGTAAAAGTAATGAACGATGCCGTTAATTACATGAAACTACGAACATCAAAGAATGTAAACTTTTCTATTACTGCTTACAATGACAAAGAAGTATTTGCTCAATTGAATGTTCCATTATTTGAGTGGGTGATCGAGAATTTGATCCGTAATGCTGTGGATGCAATGAATGGAAATGGCTCTATCCTGATCTCTATTTCTGATCAAACACAATTTGTATACATTGATATTTCCGATACAGGAAAAGGCATTCCAAAATCAAAATACAAAACTATTTTTGAGCCCGGATTCACTACCAAACAACGCGGATGGGGCTTAGGCCTTTCATTAACAAAACGCATCATTGAAAATTATCATTCCGGAAAAATATTCGTAAAAGGCTCCGAGATCGATAAGGGAACTACATTTAGAATTGTGCTGAATAAGATATAAATGGCGGGCATTTACATCCATATTCCTTTTTGCAAACAAGCCTGCAATTATTGCGACTTTCATTTTTCTACTTCTTTAAAAAACAAAGAAGCTTTCCTAAATGCTCTTTATAAAGAGATCGAGTTACAAAAAGACTATTTACAAACTAAAAAAATTTCTACTGTTTACTTCGGTGGAGGAACACCTTCTCTACTCGAACAAACAGAGTTGATGAGAATTTTTGATTCGCTTAATAAATATTTTGAAATTGATTCAGATGCTGAGATAACGTTGGAAGCCAATCCTGATGATCTTACTAAAAACAAGATCAGAGAACTTCGCTCTACCCCTATTAACCGTTTTAGTATTGGCATTCAAAGTTTTTATGACGAGGACCTGAAGCTAATGAACCGGGCACACAACTCACAAGAAGCCATTTCAGCTGTTAAGGGCGCACAGGATGCAGACTTTGAAAATATCACCATTGATCTTATTTATGGAATTCCCGGATTAACAGAACATCGCTGGAGAAATAACCTACAAAACGCATTTTTACTGGATGTGAAACATATCTCTGCGTATTGTTTAACTATTGAACCCAAAACAGTGTTAGCACATCAGGTGAAAACCGGTATCATAAAAAATGTGGATGAACTGCAAAGCTCCGAACAATTTGAGATCATGTTGGAGGCTATGAAAAAGAATAATTTCGTCCAGTATGAGATCTCGAACTTTTGTAAAGACGATCAGTATTCCCGTCACAATAGCAACTATTGGCTTAAAGAAAAATACCTTGGATTAGGACCCTCTGCTCATTCTTTTAATGGAGAAAGCAGGCAATGGAACATTTCGAACAATGCGCTATACATTAAGAGTTTGGAAAACAATGCAATCGATTTTGAGCTGGAACAATTGAATATTGATCAGCGATACAATGAATATATACTTACCTCACTTCGTACTATGTGGGGAAGTGATCTAGAACGGATTGGGTCAGACTTTGGAAACGATTTTAAATCACATTGCCTGAAGGAAGCTCAGAAATATATTGAAACAGCAGACATAACAATTGAAACAAATACCTTATTTTTAACTGACAAAGGAAAGTTGATCGCTGATAAAATTGCCAGCGATCTGTTTAAAGTATAACAACATGGTTACTAAGATCACACATAAAGGAAAAAGCTATATCGCTGATTTATCCAAGCCAATAGATATCTCTATACCATTAAGAACAGGAGAAGAAAATGTAAATGCCTGGTATGTTTCACCTGTAAAAATTGAGCCTGTCAGAATGGGCGATTGGGTAGGAGATGTTAAACAAGGAGGATCTGTCAACTTCAGAAATATTCTTTTTAATCCGCATGGAAATGGAACCCATACAGAATGTGTTGGTCACATCAGTAAAGAAGACTACAGCATTAACCAATGTTTAAAAACATTCTTTTTTATTGCCGAATTAATAACGGTTTTACCGGAAGAATTGGAAAATGGAGATAAAGTGATCACGAAAAAACACATTGAGAATTGTTTAGAAGGCAAACGCCCTGAGGCAATCATTATTCGCACACTTGATAATCATATTTCAAAGATCAACAAACATTATTCGAACACCAACCCGCCTTACCTGCATCATGAAGCGGCAGAACTGATCGATAGTTTAGGCATTGATCACTTACTGATCGACCTTCCTTCTGTTGACAAAGAAGTAGATGGAGGAAAGTTGCTATCACACCATGCTTTCTGGAGATATCCCAATGACACACAATTTCACAGAACAATAACGGAGATGATCTATGCCCCGAATACGATCTATGACGGAACCTATTTATTGAATCTTCAAATAGCCAGTTTTGAGAATGATGCCTCACCCAGCAAACCGGTTTTGTATCAATTGAACAATGCATTATAAAAAGATCCCCTTTCAGAAATGAAAGGGGATCTGTATTTTCAAAACATGTTAATTATTAAGAAAAGCTAAACGTTACTCCTAATGTGAATGGATATACTTGTGGTCCTTTATTTTTTTGGAACAATCTGTTCAATCCGTAGTTTGCAAACACCGTAACTCCATTGTATCCGACACGTGCTACAGCGCTGTAGCGGAAAGGCTCGATATTAAAATCATCTTGTGTTTTATTCTTGACTTTCGTATCTGCAACCTCATACTTTTGTTTTGCAACAGAATGTATTTTGTAAGCAAACTCAACACCACCAGCAATGTGGAAGTTTTTATTGGGATTCTTACTTGTATTGATCTCGATCAACAATGGTGCTTTTATATAGCTAACATTTAACCTATTCTTCTTATAGTCGATATTATCAACTGTAGCTGCAAGGTAAGCGGTATCCGGATTTAGTGTGATATTATTTTTAAAAGCATAGTGATTAAAATCGAAACCAAAACCCGTTACAACATTGATGTAATTTTTATAGATATGAAAATCCTTTTCCAATAAATTCAATCCAAATTGTATGGATTTTGCATAATCCAATTCCAAAAAGCTTGCACCTGCCGGGGCATCCAACGAATTTTTATAATCCAACAATCCATTTACGCCCAAATCAAATCCACTCCAATGTTTAAATTCCTCATTGTAATTTTTGATAGAATCTTTTTTACTCAAACGTTTATAATCATTCTCATCTTCATCGTCAATGATCATGTATTTTTTATTCCCTAGTTTGATCTTTGTTGTGTCGCTGGCTGTTTCTTCTCCGTTACCACTTTTACTTTCACGAACAGATCCGGCTCCACTGATCTCCACATTACGATCAATGGGATTCCCCTTGTAAATGATCGACCCTGCACCTGAAACGGAAGCATTTAAACTTTGTTTGGCATTTACTTTTGCATCACCTGCACCTGATACCGATGCATTTACTTTCTCTGCTTCCAGATCAGAAGCTTTTAGATCGCCAGCTCCACTGACATTTACAACTAAATTTTGAGCGGTGCCTTTTAAAGTAACATCTCCTGCCCCACTGATCTTTGTAGTGATCTCTGTCGCTTTCAGATCCAAATTTACATCACCGGCACCGGTAGATTCAATATTCAATTTATCCACTATTAACTGATTACTGGTTTTTACATCAGCAGCTCCGGTAACCTCTAATTTGGCTAAAGATTTTACACCAATTACAATGACAACATCGTCACTTGCACCATTATTCTCTATCAAAAGAATCCCTTCTTTCACCTCTGTTTTAACCTTCGACTTTTGATCTTCTGGTCCTTCTACAGAAACTGAATTAGTTTCACTTTGTGATAATTTCACATTAAAAGAGTCGCCCACTTTAATGCCGGTAAAATCACCGGTGTTTTGAGCAAGAGCAGGAAAGATTGACAGTCCTGTCAAAAGTGTTATTCCTAAAATTTTTGTTTTTATCGTATTCATGTTTTTTGATTTTTCAATTTATAATTTAGTAGCGCTAATCTGTTTGTTTTGTATGTGACGGATGATGTTTTTAAAAAGTTACAGCTCACAAAATTATTTTTCATAAAGAACAGTACAATTAAATCCAATTCCAACAGGACTAAGCTTTTTCCATGTGTCCTGACTGGTTTTCCGATACATACTATTTCCATTCATTAATCCTACACAAAAATTGATCTTATCACTACCGTGGCCTTCAATCCATTCTAATGAGACCAGAAAATCGTCTTCCACTATTATGTTATAAGGTTTAAGATCAACAGTCAATATTTTGGTTTGTTTATCAATTTCAACAATAATGGGCTTTTTTAGAATAATGGAATCTACTATACCATTTTTCATGTGATAGATATTTACTCTGAACTTAACAATTCCTGCATCGTTAAAGGCCACATTAAAACTGGCTTTTTCCAAAAATGAAGGTGACTTTTTTATGTGCATGATCACTCCTAACTCCGAGCCCAGATCATTACTTAGAAAACCGG